>JAQBOY010000240.1 GCA_028287805.1 Mucilaginibacter sp. | reverse complement strand
CTTATTACTACCCGGAATCAATTAAATAAGTACGGTTCTGGCTTTGAATCTTCTATAAAAAAGCTGCCTGGGAAAGAACGGGAGTATATAAGTATTAAGCGGCAGCAAAGTATAAAAGAAGGGCTTTATATGTATCTGTTACAAAAAAGAGAAGAAGTTTCGTTAAATAATGCATCAAAACTGGTTGGTAGCAGGGTAATAGATGCTGCTCACTATGATGCTCCTGAATCGCGGAATACAAGCTTTACTTACGCCCTCGCTTTTATACTTGGCATTATTTTACCCAGCGGGGTAGTATTTGCAAAAAATACGCTTAATAATAAAGTAATCAACGTCCAACAGATTGAAGGGGCGGTATATGCTCCTATTTTAGGTGAGTTGTCTTATCAAAAAAATATGACCACTGTTAAAATGTTAAATAGCTCCAAAACTATGATATCGGAGCAGTTTAGAATATTACGTACTAATCTTCAAAACATTAATGGGAAAACCAGAGACGGAAAAGTAACTTTATTAACATCTGGAATGCCTGGTGAGGGGAAAAGTATGATAACAAGTAACCTGGGAGTTGTAATGTCAGCTGCGGGCCGTAAAACAGTTATTATTGACGCAGATTTTAGAAAATCTTCAATAGCTAAATCTTTTAATTTAACAGGTGAAATAGGCTTAAGTGATTATTTAAACGGAAAAGAATTTAAAGATAATATTATACAACCTTCGCCTATCTATCCCGATCTTTATATTATAAGCACAGGTTCTCAGCCTGATAACCCGTCAGAATTATTGGAAAAGGTAGAAATGGAAGAACTGATTGACTGGCTGCGATTTCATTTTGATGAAATATTGTTAGATACGCCTCCTGTAAAATTAGTTGCTGATGCTATGATACTTTCAAAATTCAGTGACGTGAATCTTTATGTAATCCGTTATGGTTATACCTACAAATCAGAACTGAAATATTTGAATCACCTTTACCGGGATCAAAAATTAAAAAATTTAAATGTGATTTTTAACGGAGTTGTACCTCAATCCCAATATGGTTATTCAAAAGAGTATGCTTATCAGTATTATACAGTGGATAAGACAAACTTTTGGTCTTCATTAATAAAGAGAAATTAACTGCCTCTGTTATTTCAAAGCTGACGTGATCTTTGATGTTATAGCATGAAAATTTAAGTAATGCCATTATAACACCAGATGAAAGGCGGTAATAAAGTGGCCTGTTGTAGTTGGGCAGTTAGTATGGTTCAAGCAAATATGCCCACGCAACGCTTGTTGCAATAGCTCAAAATTAAGCCTTCAATTAATTTAAAATATATATATATGGTTAACATAGGTATCATAGGTTATGGCTACTGGGGGCCTAATTTAGTGAGGAACTTCTCTTTAACACCAGACTGCCGCGTCATAGCAGTGGCTGACATGCGTACAGAACGCCTGATGGTAGCAGAAAAAATGTCTCCAGGCATAATTTGTTATAAAAGTGCCGATGATATTATTAATCATCCTGAAATTGATGGAGTAGTTATAGCAACGCCTGTGTTTACCCATTTTAATTTAGCTAAAAAAGCGCTTTTAGCCGGAAAGCACGTGTTAATTGAAAAGCCAATGACTTCTTCTGTTATTGAGGCTGAAATACTTACTAACCTGGCCTGGCAAAAAAATTTACTATTAATGGTTGACCATACTTTTTTATATACCGGCGCTGTAGCGAAAATGAAACAATTGATAGAAGACCATGAACTTGGACATATTAAATATTTTGATTCAACCCGAATCAACTTAGGTATTTTCCAACCCGACATAAATGTATTATGGGACCTTGCACCGCATGATTTATCAATTTTAAACTATGTAATTAATGAACATCCTTACAGCGTTAATGCAACAGGAGTAACACATACTAATAATAAAATTGAGAACATAGCCTATTTAACTATCAATTATAATTCGGGGTTTATAGCGCATTTTAACTGCTCATGGACAAGTCCGGTTAAAGTTAGAACAATGCTAATTGGTGGCGACAAAAAAATGATTTTATATAACGATATGGAGCCAACAGAAAAAATTAAACTTTATGATACCGGGTATAATTATACCAGTAATGAAGATAAACAGAAAGTACTTGTTGATTATAGAGTAGGGGATATACATGTTCCTAAACTTAATACAACTGAAGCGCTGTTAGAAATGGCCACTGATTTTATAACATGTATTAAAGAAAAAAAGCAGCCAAGGTCTTCTTGTATTATTGGTTTAGATGTGATAAGAATTTTAGAAGCTTCAAATAAATCAATAAAAAACAATGGTCGTGAAGTTGTGCTTGGTGTTAACGACGGGTTGTTTGAAAAAAAGGCTGTTCAAGTTTTAATTAATTAAAAATGGTAAGAGTAAGTATCGATAACACCAAACAGTGCCTGGTTAATGTAAAACTTGGCAAAGGCATCAAAATTTTCAATTTTGTTAATGCTTATGGATGCAGTATTGACAATGGGACAAAAATAGGAGCCTTTGTTGAAATACAAAAAGGTTCAATGATTGGCAAAAACTGTAAAATTTCAAGCCATTCTTTTATCTGTGAAGGTGTACACATAGCTGATAATGTATTTATTGGTCATAATGTAACATTTACCAATGATAAATTTCCACGGGCTACAACAGATGAAGGACAAATGCAAACTGATAATAATTGGGAATGCATTAAAACATTTGTGGAAGAAGGAGCCTCAATAGGCTCTGGCGCTACTATATTATGTGGTGTGCGTATAGGAAAAAAATCAATTATAGGAGCAGGTTCAGTGGTTGTTCATAACGTAGCTGACAATTCAATTGTTGCAGGAAATCCTGCAAGGTTCATAAGATTAATCTGATATGCAAAGTGTAGGATTGCATGAAAAAATTTCATGCCTGGATTTAAAAAAACAGCTTAAGCAAGTTAAGGACGAGGTTTTTAGTGCATTTGAAAAAGTGTATGATAATGCTGCCTTTTCCGGCGGTCCTTTTGTTGAGGAGTTTGAAAAAAGCTTTGCTGATTTTTGTAAAGTAAAGTATACTGTAGGAGTAAACAGTGGTACATCGGCCTTACACCTGGCCATGTTAGCTCTTGGTATAGGGCCGGGAGATGAAGTAATAATTCCTGCTAATACATTTATTGCTACAGCGTGGGGAGTATCCTATAGCGGTGCTACCCCGGTATTTATAGATTGTACGAACGATACATGGCAAATAGACGTTAACCGGATACAGGAAAAGATCACACCTAAAACCAAAGCTATTATTGGAGTCCATTTATATGGCCAGCCATGCGATGTTGATGCGTTAAAGGCTGTTTGTGAACAGTTTAAACTTTTTTTTATTGAGGATGCAGCACAAGCCCAGGGAGCGCAATACAAGGGGATACCAGTAGGCGGTTTTGGGGAAATTGCATGTTTTAGCTTTTATCCGGGTAAAAATTTAGGTGCATGTGGTGAAGCCGGAGGGATTACCACTAATAATGAGGTTTTTTATAAGCGTTTTTTAAATTTAAGAAACCACGGTTCGGTAGTTAGATATTATCATGATGAATTAGGGTTTAATATGCGGATGGGCGGACTGGAAGCTGCTTCATTAAATGTTAAATTAAAGTATCTGCCGGCATGGAATAACCGGCGTTGTGAAATAGCAAGCAGATATCAGCATAATATATATAATTCGAAAATAAAGATGCAGGTGCAACCTGATGGGGCCGATTCTGTTTATCATTTATTTGTTGTAACAACCGAAAACAGGAACGATCTGACCTATTATTTAAATGAAAAGAAAATATCAGCAGGATTACATTATCCTGTTCCCTGCCATTTGCAAAAAGCTTATAGCCACTTAAAATATCAAGCAGGCGATTGTCCAAATGCTGAATTTTTATCAAATCATTGTTTGTCATTACCAATGTATGCTGAATTAACAGATGAGGAAGTAAGTTATATTATTGATGTAATAAACGCCTATTGAAATGAAAAAGAAAAAACTAATTATTTTTCCTTTTAATGGCAACGGAATTGAAGCATTGGATTGTATTAATATTGATGAATATGATTTTATAGGTTTTATAGATGATAACCCTCAAAAGAAATCATATCAATATGACATTTTCCCCAGGGAGGTCACAGATAAATACCCGGAACTGTTTGTTCTGGCAGTGCCCGGCAGTCCAGCATCATATTTAGAAAGATCCGGGGTTATTAATTCATTGAAAATTAACATTAGCAGATACATATCTGTAATTCATCCTTCTGCTTCTATAGGGAAAAATGTAAAAATTGGCTATAACTGTTTAATTATGGCGGGTACGGTTATAACAAGCAATGCAGTACTGAACAATCATATTATCATTTTGCCTAATTCTGTTATTCATCATGACGTTATTGTAGATAACTATACGCTTATTGGAAGTAATGTTGTTGTTGCCGGCAGTGCAACCATTGGCAGCAATTGCTACATAGGCAGTGGAACAAATATTAAAAACGGAATTAATATTGGCAATTTTTCACTTGTCGGCTTGGGAAGTAACCTTATTAGAAGTATCCCTGAAAATTCAAGAGTGGCAGGAAATCCTGCAAGAAACTTAATAGATAATTTAGCTTAATAGTATATACATGCCTGATAAAATTTACGGAAGTAAAATCCTTATAACTGGTGGTGCAGGTTTTATAGGGTCATTTGTTGTCGAAGAATTACTAAAATACGAGCCGGAAAAAATCACTATCCTGGATAATTTATGCAGGGGGGGCTTGGAGAATATAAAAACCTTTAAAACAAACCCTAAGGTTGAATTTATTGAAGGTGATATAAGGGATTTGCCACTTCTTGAAAAATGCATAGTTAATAAAGATTATGTTTTTCATATGGCTGCATTACGTATCAATGCCTGTGCGGCTAATCCTAAAGAAGGGTTTGATGTAATGATAAAAGCAACGTTTGAATTGGCTGATTTATGTATTAAGCATCAAATAAAAAAGGTTATTTATAGCTCAAGCGCATCCGTTTATGGCCTGGCTCAGCATTTCCCTACCTCCGAAACAGATAATCCTTATGATAATCAGACATTTTACGGTAGTGCAAAGCTATGGGGTGAACAATTGTTCAGGAGCTATAAGTTTATGTATGATTTGGATTATGTGGCGCTTCGGTATTTTAATGTATATGGCCCCAGGATGGATACAGATGGAAAGTACACCGAAGTAATGATAAGATGGTTAAATTGTATTAGTGATGGCACAACGCCCCTAATATATGGCGATGGCAGTACAACCATGGACTTTATATATGTAAAAGATGTAGCAAAGGCAAACGTAGCCGCTTTGTTGAGTGATGTGACAGATGAGGTTTTTAACGTTGGCAATGGAGTAGAGACAAGTTTAGAACAACTTTTAAGTATTTTATTAAAAGTAAATGACTCAATATTAATACCTGAATTTAAAGAAGAAAATACGGTTAACCCAGTAAGCAGGAGACTTGCTGACATTAGTAAGGCAAAAGTGATGCTGGACTTTGAACCCTCAGTAGACCTTGCAATGGGGCTGAATGAACTTAGTCAATGGTACTTTGAAAAAAAAGCTTTTACAGTTTAAACATATGATCGCTATAGCAAAACCTTACTTAACAAATGAAGAAGCACAGGCTGCGTATGATACTATTCTTACCGGATGGATCACTCAGGGGCCTAAAGTGGAGGAATTTGAAAAAAAATTCGCGGCATATACCGGCGCAAAATATGCGATAGCGGTTTCCAATTGCACTACAGCTTTACATTTAGCTATGATTATTGCAGGAATTAATGCCGGGGATGAGGTTCTATGCCCATCTTTAAGTTACATTGCCACTGCAAATGCTATAAAATATGTGGGTGCAAAACCAATTTTTGTCGAAGTTCAGCCTGACACCTATAATATGGACCCGGTTGATGCCGAAAAAAAAATAACATCAAAAACTAAAGCAATACTGGTGGTTCATCAAATAGGGATGCCCGCTGATATTGATGCTTTTCAGGATTTGTGCATTAAGTATAATATTAAATTAATTGAAGATGCAGCTTGCGCTGCAGGATCATCATACAAAGGAAAAAGAATAGGGTCTCATTCGTCGTTGGCGTGTTTTTCCTTTCATCCCCGTAAAGTAATTACCACAGGAGAGGGTGGAATGATCACCACTGACAGGGATGACTATTATGAAAGATTTAAACTTTTAAGGCAACATGGAATGTCCATTAACGACAGGGTTCGTCATGAAGCTAAAAAGATAGTTTTTGAAGATCATGTAGAGGTGGGGTATAATTACAGAATGACAGATATACAAGCCGCTGTTGGTATTAAACAACTGGAAAAGCTGGATTGGATTGTTGGTGAACGAAGAAAAATTGCGGCTGCTTATCATGAAGCTTTTAAGGATTTACCATTTATACAATTGCCTTTAGAAAAGGAAGGATACCTGAGCAATTACCAATCCTATAGTATTTACTTAAAAAATGGCTGCCCAATTGATAGAAATACATTGATGCAGGAGTTGCTTAATTGTGGTATTTCCAGCAGAAGAGGCATTATGACTTCACACAGGGAAACTGCTTATAAAAATGAATCAACTGATTTAACCTTACCTGTTTCTGAGGACCTGCAGGATAACTCTATTATTTTACCATTGTACATACCAATGAAAGAAAACGAAATAAGATTTATTATTGATACTTTTTCAGCCTTAGTTAAAAATAAACTACAGGACGTTCTTATCTAACAGTTAAAATTTAATATAGGATGTTAAAACCTGTTGGTATGTACGGTACACCACTATTGCCACTATTGCTTTTATGAAAGTACTTGTTCAGCAGATAAATACAAATCCATCTTTTGCCCGGGTGCTTGAATGGGGTAAACTTATTTCTATTACAGGTTCTTCTCAATTATTAATTCAGGCAATTGGCCTTATTGGTGGTATTCTTATAATACGCTTACTGCCTACACAGGAATATGGGTTGTACACGTTAGCTAATACTATGCTTGGTACCATGATTGTTCTTGCCGATGGTGGTATTTCAAGCAGCGTTTTAGCCCAGGGAGGTAAAGTATGGAATAGTCGGGAAAGGCTGGGTTCTGTTCTATCTACAGGGTTTAACCTCAGAAAGAAATTTGCCGTTGTAAGTTTATTTATTGCTATTCCTATTTTATTATACCTGCTTAGATACCACAATGCCGGATGGTTAACATCCATATTTATTATAGGG
>JAQBOY010000220.1 GCA_028287805.1 Mucilaginibacter sp. | reverse complement strand
TGCAGCTATCATCGCGTTTGGGAAGCCTAAAAACCAATATGTTCGAATTAAAACCGCTTATGGCAGCTGTATAATCAGGTTATATAATGAAACACCTAAGCACCGGGATAATTTTATTAAGTTAGCTAAAAAGGGCTTTTATAATGGCACCCTTTTTCACCGGGTGATACAAAACTTTATGATACAGGGGGGTGACCCTGATTCAAAAACAGCTAAGCCGGGCGCGCCCCTTGGCGATGGTGATGTAGGTTATACTGTTCCTGCCGAATTTAGAGATAGCCTTTTTCATAAACGCGGTGTATTAGCTGCCGCGAGGGACGATAACCCTGACAAAGCTTCCAGCGGTTGCCAGTTTTATATTGTGGAAGGGAAGCGTTTAACAGACGAAGACCTGGATAAGCTGATACAGGGTCGCTTAAAGGGCCGGAAGATACCGGAATCTGAAAGGGAATATTATAAATCTGTTGGCGGAACGCCGCAGCTCGACCAAAGCTATACCGTATACGGCGAAGTAATATTTGGCCTGGATATGGTTGACCGTATAGCTGCCCTAAAAAAAGACAAAAAAGACCGTCCACTGCAAGATGTGCCTATGACGGTTGAGCTGTTGAATAAAAAAGAATGCCGGCGGCTGGATAAAATATTGCAGCTGCCAGGATAGGTAAAGACAAATAATTGGTCTTAAAAAAACTTTCCTATTGTAAAAACATTATGTGTTAAGCTGGTTCAATTGCATTTAACACATAAGTCATTATATTTGCGCCTGCAAAAAGCATCATTTTTATAACACGATGAGAGAAATACAATTCAGAGAAGCGCTTCGCGAAGCAATGGTCGAAGAAATGCGCAAAGATGAAACCATATACCTGATGGGTGAAGAAGTTGCCGAATACAATGGTGCCTATAAAGTAAGCCAGGGTATGCTTGACGAATTTGGAGCTAAGCGCGTTATTGATACGCCTATCTCTGAATTAGGCTTTGCCGGTATCGGCATCGGCTCAGCAATGAACGGCCTGAAGCCTATCATCGAGTTTATGACATTTAACTTTTCGTTAGTAGCTATTGACCAGGTAATTAATGGCGCAGCAAAAATAATGTCTATGAGTGGCGGCCAGTTCTCGGTGCCTATCGTTTTCCGTGGGCCAACAGGCAACGCGGGTATGTTAAGCTCACAGCACAGCCAGTGCTTTGAAAACTGGTATGCCAACTGCCCGGGATTAAAAGTTGTAGTTCCATCAAATCCGGCAGATGCTAAAGGTTTATTAAAATCAGCTATTATTGATCCGGACCCGGTTATTTTTATGGAATCGGAATTGATGTATGGCGATAAAGGCGAAGTTCCTGAAGAAACTTATTATATTGAAATAGGTAAAGCTAAAATAGTTAAAGAAGGTACGGATGTTACTTTAGTAGGCTTTGGCAAAATTATGAAGGTAGTTAACGCTGCTGCTGCCGAACTGGAAAAAGAAGGTATTCATGCAGAAGTGATTGATTTGCGTACCGTTCGTCCTATTGACTATGCTACGGTTATCAATTCTGTTAAAAAAACAAACCGTTTGGTGCTGGTTGAAGAAAGCTGGCCTTTAGGTTCTATAGCTACTGAAATTGCCTTTAAGGTACAAAAAGACGCGTTTGATTATTTAGATTCACCTATCCTGCGTATTATGGGTGGTGATGTGCCGTTACCTTATGCCCCAACTCTTATACAAGAGTATCTGCCAAATCCCGAAAAGGTGATTAAAGCGGTGAAAGAAGTAATGTACGTTACTAAATAAATTTATCCTATATAAAACAAGAAAGCCTGCTGATCAGCAGGCTTTCTTGTTTTATAGTCCTCTTGCCTCTTGCAAGGTATAGTGATTTTGTCTGAACGGTGATTTGAAAATTTGATCATCCCCGTTGTCTGTGTCCTCACAGACAACTATTTATTCAGCAAAATAACTAAGGGTATTTCCTGTGAAGACACAGGAAATAGGGGAAAGTGAAACGCAGTATCGATGCATTTTCAATCAAACAAGAAAGCCTGCTAATCAGCAGGCTTTCTTGTTTGATATCCTTATTGCAAGGTATAGCGATCTTTGTCTGAACTACGATTTAAATCTTATCATCCTTAAATCCAGTAAATCATAGTTCAGACAAACACAACTTTTACATCGCTGCTTTATCCAGATGTTGGGCAAGCAGTGTAATACTGTTAGCCACAACGGTTATTTGCTTTTGTGCCTCGTCCCAGTTACGCTGCTCAATAGCTTCGCGAATGCCGGGCAGAGTTTTTACGCCATATCCGGTATAAAAGCCTGGGGCGTAAATGGTATGTTTAAACCAGGGGCGGCGTGGCAATCCATCAGTCGATAACAAGTCCTGCTCGGCACGGTAAAGTTCTTCATTAAGGGCTTTATGATCGCCGGATGAAGTAGCAGCCTTGCTCCAGGTGGCGGCTAATTGATCACTGCTCTTTTTTAATTGCTCCAATGCAGTAGTTAAAGCAGAGAAATCAATTTTAGGAACTTCGCTTTTTGCTGTAGGTGTATTGATCTTTTTGGTTGGATCCGCAGCATATGAAAAATACTTATCCTTCACCAGTTGGTTTTCTATTGCTGTATTGTCGCGCATGGTATTGGTAATATCAATTAACTCTTTAGCGTAGCGATCAATTGTGGCAGATAGGCTACGGAAATCAAACGGCAGCAATTCTGCATTGGCCATACGCAATACAGTATGCCCAATGGTTTTTGACAGGGTATAGGCATAAGCAAAACCCGGATCTTTAAAACGGCGGTAATGATCATATGAATCAAATATAGAGTGGTAGTCTCCGCCTGTTCCTTCGCCGCCGTAACCAATATTTAAGGTAGGGATACCCAAATGCTGTAAAAATGT
>JAQBOY010000188.1 GCA_028287805.1 Mucilaginibacter sp. | reverse complement strand
ATTAAATTATATACATAACAACCCGGTAACAGCAGGTATAGTTGAAAATCCGGAAGAGTACCTATACAGCAGTGCAAAAGATTATTACGGTCAAAAAGGCTTGCTTGAAATTACGATGGTTGCGCCTATAATATTATAAATTGGTATTGCGAATAAGGCACGAGTACGCCCCGCTTTACCCGGCGCTGCATACTCGCGCCAGACGAGGTTCCATGCGGGGATAAACGCTGAAGCAACTATTAGCAAACGGGAAATGATTTTAGCTTAATTCCTTTTATTAAAAAAACCCAATATCAGATCTGCTATTTGTAAATGGTGCTCCTCTAATGCAAAATGCCCCCCATTTAAGATATGAATTTCTGCCTTCGGCAAGTCTTTTTTGTAAGCAAATGCCCCGGGAGTGATAAATATTTGGTCATTCCCGCCCCAAATAATTAATGCATCCGGCTGATGCTTTCTCAAATATTCGTGCCACTCCGGGTATTTCGGAAAATTTGTTCCATAATTTTTAAAAAGCGCATGCTGGATTTCTTTTACTCCTGGTCTTTCCATAAAATAAGAATCCATAGCAAAGGCATCAGGGCTAATTTGATCCATTTGTTCTGCACCGGAGTAATATTCTTGCCTTATCCCCTCGAATGAAATCATATAATTGATTGCTGCGCTCAAACCATCCCAATCAGCTGCATCTATTAAGGCGCCGTTCTTTTTTACGGACGGGCCTATTCCATCGGGATAAGCATTAGCATTTTGTATCAATAGGCTTTTTATCAACTCTGGCCTTTTTGATGCAATTCTAAACCCTATAGGACCACCATAATCCTGCATGTACAAATTCAAATCACTTAACCCTAATGCGTCAATAAATCTTTCCATTATCAAAGCAATGTGTTCAAAAGTGTAATTAAATTCAGTAACCGGCAATATACTACTATGTCCAAATCCAGGATAGTCAGGTGCTATTACATGAAACTCTTTTGCCAAATCATTCATGATGTTCCGGAACATAAAGGATGACGATGGAAAGCCATGTAAAAACAAGATGGTTTCAGGTTTTTCTTTTCCCGCCTCACGGTAGAAGATATCTACCGAATCGATTTTTATTTTATTAAAAGTTACTTGATTGTAAGTTTCCATGCTGTGTTCGTTAGTGTTAAACATTTTTTTAAGCTATGTTATTATCGAATATTTTTGCCATCAGGCAATTTATTAATAGGCCACAGTAAAACGTTGGTTAATAAATCTGGCGTTTTCAACCTCATCCATTATAGCTACAGCGATGTCTTCAACAGAAATTATGCTTCTCTCATTTTCATCAAATACAGGCTGATCATTCCCTGTCCTGTATTTTGCGGTCCTGATCCCAGATGTGCCTGGGTGCATTTCTATAGCAGGGCTGAGGAATGTCCAGGATAAGTTTGTTTCCTCTTTAAGGATATTTAGATAATCTCTGGCAGCCAAAGCTCCTTGTTTCCACTCTTCAGGGAATCCAGGACTATCGACCAATTGCAATCCATCAGAAATTTCTAGGCTCCCTGCACCTCCGACCACTATCAAACGTTTAACACCGGAGTTCAAAGCCGTATTTTGGATTGCTTGTGAACCTGCGAGAAAATCATCATAAAGGCTTGCAGAACGCCAGCCCGGATTATATGCTGAGAGGACAATATCCTGCCCAGTCAGAAGCTGGCTTAATTTATCGGATTCAAAAATATCTAATTTTTCAATCGTAAGACGCTCATTCTTATTGGCAATATTTTCCGGGTGACGACCTATCGCCAAAACTTTATGCCCGCGTAATAAAGCTTCTTTTAATAAATGGGAGCCTACGAATCCACTGGCTCCAATGATTGCAATGTTCATAATAGTATTTATATTAATGTTAAAAATAAAATGTACCAAATAGTACAAAATTGATTAAAAAATTTATTTGATTACTTGTAGCTGAAAACTAATCATTTCTTTTAGCATAAATTTATCGGTATACATTCTCCTGCTAATATTTATCCCATTCCAAAGATTGATCAGGTACCTGGCCAATATATCAGGCTTTTCTGTTGATTTCAATTCTTGATCGTCCTGAGCTTGCCTTATAACTGATGTGAAGACAACTTCCATTTCCTTTAGAAGATTGATTGCAATGTTTTGAAGAGCTGCATCTATGTTTGCCATTTCGGCGATTGCATTGCCCAGGTAACAACCATTCATATGTTTAGCAAGTCCGGTGTCGGCAATTGATAGAAAAAAATCTTTGATCAGCTGAATCGGGTTATCTGAAACACTTATCGCCCTTTTTAAGTTTGCTAATCTTTCTGCCGAAAACTGGACCAGCGATCTTTCAAACAGTTCTCTTTTCCCACCTTTGAAAGCTAAATAGAAGCTCCCTTTTCCGATTCCCATTGCTTTTAACAATTCTTCAGCAGACGCAGCCTCATAGCCTACTCTCCAAAACACCTCTATTGCCTTGTCAATTACTTCTTTCTCACTGAATATCTTTGGTCTGCCTGCCATATAATCTCAATCGATGAACAAATATATAATATTGTACTGATTAGTACAATATTATTTTATTATTTCTACTGATCAAATTCAACAGTGTCTTAGTAAATTATTATTCAGCCTGTGGTCGGTGTTTTCACCGCACCACCTGTACTAAGTGCCTGTTTTATACGCTCAATTTATTTACGGCCAAGCGAAAGACGTTTGTCTGGGCGGAATAGTTAAGTTCCTGATACTCCAATTTATTGTTGTTTTTTGAGTGGACGCGCAAAATTGGGAAAAAGAGCGGAAAGGCGAAAGGCAAAAGCGACTAACGATTGCACAATGTTGTAATAGCCTGAACATTAAAACTAATAAAGCGGAAAGACAAAAGAAAACCTTTCACCTTTCCGCTTTTACCTTTTACCTCAAACTACTGGCTCAATACAAAACTAAGTGGCAAGGTGTATTTAACCCGTACAGGTTGTCCGTTTTGCATACCGGGTTTCCATGCAGGTGCTTTCTTTAAAACCCGCAAAGCTTCTTCGTCCATACCATAGCCTGCACCCTTTTCTATTACAAATGATGACAGGCGGCCATCCTTTTCAACAACAAAGCTAACCCAAACTTTTCCGCTCATTCCCTTATCTACCGCTTCACCCGGATATTGTAAGTTTCTTTGTAAGAATTTCGCCCATGCCGCGGCACCTCCATAAGGTTCGGGCATTACGTCAACCCCCGCACTGGGATGTATGCTATTATCTTCTTCTGCTTTAGTTCCGAAACCACTGCCAGTATTGCCGTTATCAATATTTATACCCTTGCCTGCGCCCGGTATGTCAATTTCAGCCGGACCAATATCACCTTTCATATTATCCAATTTAGGCGGATCAGCTTTAACAGGGTCAGTAGTTACTACCGGCGGAACAAATTTTGTAGTATTAACTAATTGCTTTGGCGCCGAAGGTTTTGATTTAAGAATTTCCTTTTTAGGCTCAACAGGCGGGGGTTGAAAAATATGACTTAATTTAACTACGGTTGTTTTTACCAGTTCAACAGGTTTTTGCCTGATAATTATACCACACGTTATAGCAACAACAAACACGCTCAAAAAAGTAATTCCCATAGCCTTTACAATATTATCGGCATAATGCTGCCTTAAATAATAAGCGCCATATTCCTTGTTGCGTTTTGCAAATACAAGTTCGAGCCACTCGGACTTGTACAAATGAAATTTTGAGATAAGCATAGCGGTTGAAATTTAATTTTATATAATAACGATATTATATTATTAAATGTTACATATGCCCGAATTTTTACAATATAAGTTACTTACTATCAGCTGTTATGGAAAATTTATCAATAACAGCTTCTAATTATTAATAACTTATTAAATAAATGGATATAATGCCAAATGGCGCTAATAATATGGAGGTGTTTTATCAGCTTTATGGTGAAGAAATAAAAGAATATGGGCTTGGCGGTTATCTACGAATACCTGCGCCCGTTTGGAAGAGTATGTTAGAAAAAGATTTACGAAGTTTTAAAAAACTTCGTAAATCTAAAACTGATTCAAATGACATAGCTAAGCAACAGACCTTACAGGTTAAAAACCTGTTCGAACTGGTTTACAGAATCTTTGCTTTCTAATATGGAGTGTCCCATTAAAAATTCGTCAACTTTACGAGCTGCCTCACGGCCTTCAGATATAGCCCAAACTACTAATGACTGGCCGCGACGCATATCACCTGCTGTAAACACTTTGCTTATATTGGTGCGATATACACCTTCTGTAGCTTTAACGTTTTTACGTGCATCCAGTTCAACACCTAAGCTTTCAATCAATCCCTGGTATTGCGGATTTAAAAATCCCATAGCCAGGAAAACACGCTGACAAGCTATCTCACGCTCAGAACCTTCCACCTCATTAAATTTAATCGGCCTGCCCATTACATCAAGCTCCCAGCTAACATCTGTTACTTTAATGGCCCGCAGGTTACCGTTTTCATCACCTAAAAACTCCTTGGTATTAATACCCCAATACCGGTCGCAGCCTTCCTCGTGTGAGCTGGTAACTTTCAGTACCATTGGATATGTTGGCCATGGCATCTGGGCTGTACGTTGTGCAGGAGGCTGCATCATCACTTCAAATTGTTTGATTGATTTTGCGCCCTGGCGGTTAGAAGTGCCTACACAATCTGATCCGGTATCACCACCTCCTATTACAATTACATCTTTACCGGCAGCTAAAATATCTTCTGCATCAAATTTAATATCGCTTACGCGTTTATTTTGCTGTTTCAAAAAGTCCATGGCGAAATGGATACCTTTTAAGTTACGGCCCGGAATAGGCAGATCACGCGGAATAGTTGATCCGCCGGCTAAAACTACCGCATCATGTATACGCACCAGTTCATCAGCCGTAATGTCTTTACCTACTTCTGTATTACATTTAAATATTACGCCGTCCTTTTCCATCACTTGCAAACGACGGTCTATTACCCATTTTTCCAGTTTAAAATCAGGAATGCCGTAACGTAATAAGCCGCCTGGTTTATCATCACGCTCATAAACCGTAACAACATGGCCCGCTTTACTCAATTGCGCTGCAGCAGCCAATCCCGCAGGGCCTGAACCTACAACAGCAACCTTTTTGCCTGTTTTTACTAAAGGTGAAACCAGTTTTACCAGGTTCTTTTGAAAAGCAATTTCAATAATATGTTTTTCTATTTCTTCAATAGCCACCGGAGGTTTGTTAATACCTAAAACACAAGCCGATTCGCATGGTGCAGGGCATATCCTTCCGGTAAATTCCGGAAAATTATTGGTGGATGCTAATATTTGGTAAGCTTCCTCCCAATTTTTGTTGTATACCGCATCATTAAATTCAGGAATAATATTACCCAGCGGGCATCCGGAATGGCAAAACGGTATACCGCAATCCATGCAACGTGCAGATTGGTGGTTTAATTCCTCATCAGTATATAAACTTTCAAACTCTTTATAATTTTTTACACGTTCGGCAGGTGATAGTTTTTGAGGTAATTTCCTGTCGAATTCCTGAAATCCTGTTATTTTTCCCATCTAATTATTAGCTGATAGTTTGATATTCTAATTTTTCAATAACCTTTTTATATTCTTTTGGATAAACTTTAACAAAGTTTGTAGAAACCTTATCCCAGTTTTTAAGCAGGCTTTGTGCCAGCTTGCTGCCTGTTAAACTTACATGCTTACGCAATAAAGCGGTGATCTGCTCTTCATCCTTAAGCGATAATGGATCAAGGTCAACCATCTCGGTATTACAGTTTTTAGCAAACTCATTGTCAACATTATATACCCAGGCAATACCGCCGCTCATACCCGCGGCAAAGTTACGCCCGGTTTTTCCTAATATCAGCGCACGTCCGCCGGTCATGTATTCACATCCATGATCGCCTATACCTTCCACAACAGCAGTAGCCCCTGAATTACGTACGGCAAAACGTTCGCCGGCCATACCGCTGATAAATACGTCACCTGCTGTGGCGCCATATAAAGCTACGTTACCAATAATAATATTATCAGCAGTTGTATAGGTAGCTTCAGCTGACGGATAAATAGCCAGTTGCGCGCCTGATAAGCCTTTACCAACATAATCATTAGCTTCACCTTCCAGTTCAAATGAAATACCTTTAGTTGCAAAGGCACCAAAACTTTGTCCGGCAGAGCCTTTAAATTTATAGTTAATGGTATTGTCGGGCAAGCCGGCAGAACCATATATTTTTGATATTTCGTTGGATAATAATGTACCCAAAGTACGGTCGGTATTTTTAATAGCATAAGATGCGAATACCGGAGTTTTATCTGCCAGGGCAGGCTTGGCATCTTCCAGTAATTTCCAGTCAAGTATGTTAGCCATACCATGATCTTGTTGCTCACTGTTATAAAGCGTATTGCCTTTAGCATTATTTACCGGATGCAGTAAGCCTGATAAATCTATCTTCTTAGCTTTCCAGCTTTGCAGATTATCCTTAACTTTTAAGAATTGCACGCGCCCTACCATTTCATTAATGGTACGGAACCCTAATTCGGCCATAATCTCGCGCAGTTCCTCTGTCATAAAACGGAACAGGTTTACCACGTGCTCCGGTTTACCCGAAAACAGCTTCCTTAACTCAGGGTCCTGGGTAGCAACACCTACCGGGCAGGTATTTAAATGGCATTTGCGCATCATGATACAACCGCCTGCAACCAGGGCCGCTGTTGCAACACCCCATTCTTCTGCTCCCATTAACGCTGCTATTGCCAGGTCACGACCTGTTTTTAACTGACCATCTGTTTGCAATACTACACGGCTGCGCAGTTTGTTGCGAACCAATGTTTGATGCGCCTCGGCTAATCCAAGTTCCCATGGTAAACCTGCATGTTTAACTGAGCTTATCGGCGAAGCGCCTGTACCACCATCATAACCGGCAATTAAAATCACATCGGCATGAGCTTTAGCTACACCAGCGGCAATTGTACCTACGCCTGCTTTTGATACCAGCTTTACGTTGATACGGGCAGCACGATTAGCATTTTTAAGGTCGAATATTAATTGAGCCAAATCCTCAATTGAATAAATATCATGGTGCGGTGGCGGCGAAATTAAACCAACACCAGGTGTAGAGTGACGTGTACGGGCAATCCAGTCGTCAACCTTATGACCGGGTAACTGACCTCCTTCGCCAGGTTTTGCACCTTGTGCCATTTTTATCTGTAGCTCGTCGGCATTGGTCAAATAATTGGAAGTAACACCAAAACGGGCAGATGCTACCTGCTTGATAGCCGAACGCATGGAATCGCCGTTAGGTAATGGTTCATACCTTATCTCATCCTCGCCGCCTTCGCCGGTATTACTTTTACCGCCTATACGGTTCATCGCGATAGCCATAGTGCTATGTGCCTCGTGAGATATAGAGCCGAATGACATAGCGCCTGTAGCAAAACGCTTCATAATGTTTTCAGCCGGTTCAACTTCATCTATCGAAATTGATTCGCGATGATGGGCGAAATCAAGCAGTCCTCTTATTGTAAAATGCTTTTCGCTTTGCTCATTAATTGCTTTAGCGTAATTTTTATATACCGTATAATCGTTACTGCGGGTAGCATGCTGTAACAAATGCACGGTGGTTGGGTTAAACAAGTGTTCTTCACCACGGCGTTTCCATTGATAAATTCCGCCTTCGGGCAATAAATTAGTTTCATTATTAGCGCTGCTAAAACCTATACGATGCTTACTGAGCGATTCGCGCGCAATTTCATCCAGGCCAAGGCCGCCAATACGGGTTACTGCCCCGCAGAAATAATTGTCTACAACTTCTTTATTTAAACCCAATATTTCAAAAACCTGTGAACCATGATAGGATTGTAAGGTAGATATTCCCATTTTAGAGAATATTTTGAGCAAGCCATCATTAACAGATTTTACATAGTTTTTCAATAGCTGTTTTTCATCCAGGCTGGTTTTTAAACTACCGCTTTGCTTTAAGCCTTCAATAGTTGACAATGCCAGGTATGGATTAATAGCAGTAGCGCCAAAGGCTAATAAACATGCAAAATGATGCACTTCCCAAACGTCTCCGGTTTCAGCTACTATACCTACCGCACCGCGCAGTCCCTTTTTAATAAGGTGGTGATGAACGGCAGATACCGCTAATAATGACGGTATAGGTGCATGTTCTGAATCTAAAGCACGGTCAGACAATATCAACACTTCAAATCCATCTGCAACAGCATCTTCCGCATAACGGCAAACTCTTTCAATACCTTTTTGTAAAGAACCTGGTAAGCCATCCGCGTTAAAATAAGTTTGCAGCGTTTTAGCATGGAACATGCCGGTATCAATACTTCTCAGCTTTTCAAGCTGATGATTTTTTAATATTGGATGTTTAAGCGTTACACAATGGCAATGCATTTTATCTTCATCAAGCAGGTTGCCATTGTTACCTATAAAAGTAGCCAAACTCATTACCAAACGCTCACGTATGGGATCAATAGGCGGATTGGTAACCTGGGCAAAAAACTGTTTGAAGTAACTTGACAGATGCTGAGGTTTGTCAGACAAGATAGCTAAAGGCACATCTGTACCCATTGAACCAATAGGCTCCTTACCATCTAAAGCCATAGGCTTAATAATGGTATCTATATCTTCGCGGCTGTAACCAAATACCTGCTGGTAACGGAAAATAGAATCGGGAGTTAAATTAGCAAAAGCCAGGCGTGGCTCAGAAAGCTCGCTCAACCGTATTTTATAATTCTCTAACCACCTGCCATAAGGCTGGCGTGAAGCAATTTGCTGTTTGATCTCCTCATCCGTAATGATCACTCCGTTTTCGGTATCGATCAACAGCATTTTACCTGGCTGTAAACGGCCTTTTTGTATAACTGTCTTTTCGTCAATAGGCAATACACCGGTTTCGGAAGCTGCAATAACACGGCCATCATTAGTAACGGTATAACGTAATGGGCGCAGTCCGTTTCTGTCTAATAAGGCGCCAATTAATTTTCCATCGGTAAAGGTTATGGCTGCCGGGCCATCCCATGGCTCCATTAAAGTAGCATGATATTCATAAAATGCTTTTTTAATCGGGTCCATCTGCTCATTACCATCCCATGCTTCGGGTATAAGCATCATCATTACATGCGGCAACGAACGGCCTGAGTGCAATAATATTTCGATAATATTATCTAAACAAGCCGAATCGGATTGGTTATTATCAATAACCGGCAGCAGCATTTCCATTTCCTCATTAGTGAAATAAGAAGATGCGTAGGATTTTAAACCAGAGTAAAACCAGTTTAAATTACCCGTTAAGGTATTGATCTCGCCATTATGCGCGATCAAACGAAATGGCTGAGCCAGTTTCCATGAAGGAAAAGTATTAGTAGAGAACCGTGAATGGATCATAGCAAAGCCTGATGCTATCCGCGGATCGGAAAGGTCTGAATAATATTGACGCAACTGGTAGGTAGTTACCTGACCTTTGTATATGATTGTTTTACAGGATAAAGAGGCAAAATAAAAATGCGCTGCTGCATCCGGTATGGTTTCGGTAATTGTTTTATTAATATATCTTCTTAATATATATAACTTACGTTCAAAATCATCAGCATTGGTAATATGATGCGGCCTTGCAATAAATAACTGCTCACAATCAGGTTCCGCGCTTCTGGCAGTTTCGCCTAATATGGAGGAGTTAACCGTTAATTTACGACTGCCTAAATTATGCAATCCTAATTTTTCAACCGCATTGCTAATTACTATGCGGCATGCCTTTTTTAATGCGGAATCTTTAGGGAAAAACATCATCCCAACACCATACTCACCCGGTTCAGGTAAGCTGATCTCCAGGTCAGAGCATTCTTCCATAAAAAGTTCGTGCGGCAATTGTATCAATATCCCCGCGCCGTCACCCGATTCCGGATCGCAACCACATGCACCACGATGTTCCATGTTCTCCAGCATGGTAAGTGCGTCGTGAATGATCTGGTTAGATTTATGACCGTTAATATTAGTTATAAAACCGGTTCCGCAAGAGTCGTGTTCAAATTCTGGCCTATAAAGGCCCTGTCGTGAGCTATCAGTCTGATCCATCTTTAAAGCACAAGGTTTATGATGTGCGTAACTACGAAGTTACGAAAATTCAAAATATTTTGCGAAAAAAATATTAATTTTTGGCATTATCTTAAAAAATCACATAGAATACTTATATAAATTAATATTTTAATAAAAAAAATACAAATACCATGTAATTATCGTAATTTTTATAAGTTTAAAATAGAATTTAAGCAACTTTCGCGATCTATCTTCCTCACAAAATTCTATTTCACAATACGCAAAAACACAGAATCGGATTTCACATATTGTCAATAATACCTTATTTAATTTCTTTTTAACTCTATATCTTAGTTACTTAACTTTAATATATTAACTGCTTTCTTCTGTCATTTATTATATCATTTGGCATATATACTAATCCTGCATAACCAAATACTTCTAAAACCACACTTATTTTTTAATGTGCTTATAATGCGCTACTTCATACACCTGATTCTCTCCTGTAAACAACAATAAAAATGGATTTAGTAATTTAGCCGAAATTTATAATTAGATGTCCGAAAAAAATAAAGCTGTTTTTTTAGATCGCGATGGTGTGCTGAACCGGGAAATGGGTGATTATGTTTGCCGCCTGGAAGACTTTCATATCCTGGATAATTTTAATGCATTAAAGACTTTACAGGATAAAGGATATTTGCTGATCGTAGCCACCAACCAGGGTGGGTTAGCTAAAGGATGGTACAGTGAGGATGAATTAGCCGAAATGCATGCAGAATTAAAGGCGACCTACCGCGCCCACGGTGTTGAGCTTACCGATATATTTTACTGCCCGCATCATCCTGATTTTACCGGCGACTGTGATTGCCGTAAACCCAAACCCGGCTTACTGCTACAGGGGATTGAAAAATATAATATAGACCCGTCTAAATCCTATTTTATTGGTGACCGGGAACGCGATGTTGAAGCAGGAACAAAGGCCGGTGTTAAGGGTATATTAATTAACAGCGATCAGCCGATAAATACAGTGCTGGATTTGATTGAATAATTAAAAAAATGACATGAAAAACCAAGTTGATTTATACTAAAATGCCAATCTCCCGCTATTTTAAATACATTGATTTACTCATCTTCCCGATAGCGGCTTTTTACCTGGTTTACTTGTTTACCAGCTATAGCGGTATCGGTGTATCGCCCGATTCGATCATGTATACCAGTGCGGCACGCAGCCTGCACGCAACGGGCTCGCTGACCACCTTTAATAATACACCTATTACCGACTTCCCCGTTTTTTATCCTTTTTTTTTGTGGATAGAATTGGTTATCACCGGCATCGATCCTATTAAGGCCGGCCCTTTTTTAGATGGTTTGTTATTCGCTACCACCCTGTTTTTAAGCGGATGGATCATAGAAAGGTTCCGGCCAAATTCATGGCTGTATAAATGGTTAATGCTGACAGCTATAGTATTGAGCCCGGCATTGTTACAGGTATATACCTATTTATGGTCCGAAACTTTATTTATCACCATTATCCTGTTTTTTATTATTGCCTGCAGGCAATATTTTACCAGGCATACGTTCACGTCATTATTGATATTGGCCTTTGTTGCGGCATTAAGCAGCATTACCCGTTATGCGGGTGTTACGCTTATTGGTACCGGAGGCTTACTGTTACTGATGGACAGGGCTTTGATCCTGAAAAAGAAAGTACAACATATTATTATATATGGTATTGTTGCGTCATCATTATTAGCCTTAAACCTGGTAAGAAATATAATGGTAACCGGAAGGCTTACCGGCCCGCGCGAGGCTTCCTTTACGCCGTTCATAAAAAACGTATATTATTTTGGCACCGTAATGTGCGACTGGCTGGGCTTTTCCGCTAAAGCCTATCCGTTTGCCACGTTGATCACCGCTTTGTTGTTTGCAGCCTTAATAGGTATGTTGGTTTATAACTATTTAAAAAAGCAGGTCAACAGCTATGAAAATTTAGTGGTCGCTTTCACTTTTGTTTACGGCGCTTTTATTATTATTTCCTCCACATTTTCCCGTTATGAACGTATAAACTCCCGCTTACTTTCTCCACTGTTCATCACTTTATTATTAAGCTGTACCTGGTGGGCCATCACCGCGGTAAAAAAAACCGGGCCCAAATTAAAGTACGTTACAACGAGTTTCCTGGTAATAATAATACTGGGGTTTATTTATGTCGAAGCATTTTCCACCACTATGAATTCATCCAACTCCATTCAAGGTGCCCTTAAGCGGTATGAGGATGAGAACGAATTCGGAATTCCGGGATACACGGATGATTCGTGGAATAAATCGGAGTTTGCTACCTACCTGAAAAAGAGCAACGGTCTGTTTAAACAGGGCGTCCCCGTTTACTCCGACGCCAACGAGGCGCTTTATTTCCTTTCGGGAGCAAAAGTAAAACTGCTGCCACACCGGTATTTTAACAACGATATTCAAAAATTTTATCAGCTCAAACACTATTACCTTGTTTGGTTCAACCAGATGGATAACCCGGAGCTAATTAGCTTAAAGGACATTATAAAAGTTAAAAACCTGAAGCTTTTAAAGAAATTTACCGCTTCTACAGATGAAGGAATTATTGACGGGGCTATTTATGAATATAATGGTGAATAGGGAGTAGTGAATAGAGAGTGGGAATAGAGGTGGTGAATGATTGTATGCTGAATGATTATTGAACCATTGCTGAGTTCTGTAATTTCTTAATTTTTAAACTCAGATTCAGACAAATAAATTTTGATTTATTAAACAAGTACCTATATTTGCATCACTTATCTATAGTTTTACTATATTAATAATGGAAAGTTTTAAACTACATCATCCTCATCTGCATCATCGCCATCATCTGGCGACAAGATAATGTATGTTTTTGCACGAAATTACCGTTCCATTTATTCACTAAAACCAATCTTTTGAAAACACTTAAAATAGCGATCCAAAAATCGGGTCGACTGAATGAAAAATCTGTAGAATTATTAAAAAATTGCGGCTTAAACTTCGATAATTATAAAAGCTCGCTGATATCGCCGGTATCCAATTTCCCTTTAGAAATTCTTTTCCTGCGGGATGACGATATCCCCGAATATGTACAGGATGGCATTGCCGACCTGGGTATAGTTGGCGAAAATATTATTGAAGAAACTGAGGTTGAGGTAAGTTACCTGCAACGGTTAGGATTTGGTAAATGCTCCTTAAAAATAGCGGTACCTAATAATAACGATATTCAAAGCCTGCAGGAATTAAACGGAAGGTCAATAGCTACCACCTACCCTGTAATATTGGGTAAATTTTTGCAAAAACAAAACATACAGGCAGACATCCGCACCATATCCGGCTCGGTAGAAATATCTCCGGGTTTAGGTTTAAGCGATGCGATTTGCGATCTGGTATCAACTGGTGGTACGCTTAAAAGCAACGGGTTAAAACCTTTTGCAGATGTCATGTCTTCGGAAGCTATTTTAATCAGTTCAAAAGGAAGTGAAAATTCAGAACTGGTACAGGAGTTGATACAACGTGTACAATCTGTTTTGCGCGCAAAAGAGACCAAGTATGTAGTATTGAATGTGCACAGGGATAATTTACAGGGAATTGTAGACTTGTTACCAGGTGTTAAAAGCCCGTCTGTTGTATCTTTGGTTGAAGAGAATTGGGTAGCGGTACATACGGTGATTCCGGAACGGGATTTTTGGGACAGGATAAGCCAGCTGAAACAAGCCGGTGCCCAAGGCATTGTGGTAATGCCTATTGAGAAGATAATTCTTTAACCTCCGCCCCCTAAGGGGGAGTTTTGGCAGGGTTAAATTCAAGTATAATAAATCCGTTAGGGTATGAAAGTATTCAATTATTCAGATCTAAGCGAAGAAGCTATAGCCAAACTGATTCAGCGTAATGTTGATCCGGCTAATGAGATACGTGCAATTGTTGAGGAAGTAATAGCCAACGTTCAGCAGCATGGCGACGCAGCTTTGTTTGATTACGCCAATAAATTTGATAACGTTAAATTAGATAAGCTTTACCTGGATAAAAGCGAGCTTACTGTCATTGCATCTACTGTACTACCTGAACAAAAAACAGCTTTAGAAACCGCTTATCAAAATATTTACAAATTTCACCAGGCGCAGCTAAAAGCTGAAGATAAAGTGCAAACAATGCCCGGCGTAACCTGCTGGCGCGAGTTGAGGCCTATAGAAAAAGTAGGGCTATACATTCCGGGTGGTACGGCCGTATTGCCAAGTACCTTTTTAATGCTGGGTATACCCGCCCGCATAGCCGGATGCCATGAAATTGTGGTTTGCTCACCGCCACAAAAAAACGGAAAGGTAAACGCTTTTATAGCTTATGTTGCCTTATTATTAGGCATTGATAAAATATACCTGGCCGGGGGTTCGCAGGCTATTGCCGCTATGGCTTATGGCACGAAGAGCATCACCAAAGTTGATAAAATTTTCGGCCCGGGCAACCAGTTTGTCACCAAAGCGAAAACCATTATACAGTCAACCACCACCACGGCAATTGATATGCCTGCCGGGCCATCGGAAGTATTGGTAATTGCTGATGATACTGCAAAGCCTGCTTATATAGCTGCCGATTTATTGGCGCAAGCCGAACATGGCATTGACAGCCAGGCCATACTGGTAACCACCTCACAAAAAATTGCTGAGGAAACTTTAATAGAGATTGAAAAGCAGTTGCCTGTTTTGCCACGTGCCGAAATTGTTAAGCAGGCATTGGATAACTCCTACATTGTAGTAAGCAACACATTGGATGAAGCCATGCAGTTCAGTAATCTATATGCACCTGAACACCTGATACTGGCAACGGAAAACTGGCAATTGTTAACGGAAAAAATTGTTAATGCAGGCTCGGTATTCCTGGGAAATTTAACACCTGAAAGTGCAGGTGATTATGCTTCGGGCACCAATCATACTTTACCAACCAGTTCATACGCCAAGGCTTATTCTGGTGTATCGGTTGATTCGTTTGTTAAAAAGATCACCTTTCAGCATATAACAACCGATGGATTAAATAATATTGGTTCTTCCATTGAAGTTTTGGCAGATATGGAAGGATTGCATGCGCATAAGAACGCAGTAGCAATTAGGATGAAAAATTAACTTGTCATTGCGATGAAAAATTAACCTGTCATTCTGAGCATAGCGAAGAATCTATCTGCGTGCTATACCGCACAACAGATGCTTCACTACGTTCAGCATGACATAAGAAAATAGTCATTATTAACATGTTTAACATCAACAACATACTCAGAGAAAATATCAAAAACCTCACCCCTTACTCCTCCGCACGTGATGAGTACCAGGGTGAGGCCAGCGTGTTTTTAGATGCGAACGAGAATGCATTCGGTTCGCCGTTAGATCAGCAATACAACCGCTATCCTGATCCTTTACAATACCAGGTTAAAAAACGCCTGAGCGAAATTAAAGGCGTACCTATCCGTAACATATTTTTAGGTAACGGCAGCGACGAAGCTATTGATATATTGTTTAGGAGTTTTTGCAACCCGGGTGTGGATAATGTGATATTGGTACCCCCTACTTATGGCATGTATGAAGTATCAGCTAATATTAATGATGTAGAAGCGCGTAAAGTTTCGCTTACCGCAGATTTTCAGCTAAACCTGGAAGGCATAGCCGAAGCCATAAATGAACATACTAAACTGATATTTATTTGCTCACCCAATAATCCAACAGGTAATTCCATTAACCGCGACGATGTGGAAACCCTGCTTGCTAATTTTAACGGCATTGTAGTGGTTGATGAAGCTTATATCAACTTCAGCAGGCAAAAAACCTTTATACAGGAATTAACTGAATATGCTAACCTGGTAGTTTTACAAACTTTGTCAAAAGCATGGGGATTGGCAGGTTTACGTGTAGGAATGGCATTTGCCAGCGAAGAAATTATTGAGG
>JAQBOY010000137.1 GCA_028287805.1 Mucilaginibacter sp. | reverse complement strand
AACTTCAAGATAATAATCTTTAGTTTCCGGCTTGATTATTCCTTTGCCTAATTCGTTCCCAATTGTATCATGAATAAATTTACGCTCATCATCATCGGGTAACAATGTAACTATTCCCTGCTCTTTTAACTTGTTCTTAAAGAAATCACGTTCCATTGTGAATCTGGTTCCAAGCAATCCTATTTTGCTGATGTTTTTTTTGCTGATTGCTGTTGCCGTGGCTGTAGCAATATGTATTACCGGTAAATCAATATTCTTTTCCAGTTCATCGGCTATCATGTGTGTTGTATTTGCACAAAGTACAATAGCTTCTGCTCCGCTTTGCTTCAAGTTAAGTGCGGCTTTGGTTACCATCATTAATGTACCATCCCAATTCTCAGACTCATTATTTTTAACTATATCCGCATAATTAAATGAGTGTATAATGCACTGGGCAAAATTCAGACCACCCAATTTTTCATTAATTCCCCTGTTAATATGACTGTAATAGTCAACTGTTGAAACCCAGCTGGTGCCCCCAATAAGGCCTAATAATTTCATAAGTTTAAATTGAATGATTAAAAGTTATCAGCCGGGTAACGAACCCCTGCGATATGTCTTATTTTATCAAGCGTTTCCATTAGCGAAATAGTATCGGCAAATGGAATAACAGGGCTTTCTATAAGGCTATTACGTAAACATTCATTTACATGGCGGACTTCATATTGATAACCGGTTCCCTCCTCCTGATGTACAGGGATGATTTGCCTTTCAATATCCCTGCCTCTATTAAATTCAATAGTGGCAGAGGGTTCATAAAATCTTGAAGTAAGCCGTATCCTGCCTTCAGAACCGCAAATATCGGCTTCTGTTGCCAGGTTAGATGAAAAGGTAGAGAACAACTGGGCCAAAGCGCCATTTTTATAGTGGAATAATATAGCACATTGTTCATCTACGCCTGTGGATGCCGGCGTCATTACGGCATCAATATGATCAGGTTTACCGAGAATGCTCATGGCCATAAAAATATTATAGATGCCGATGTCCATAATGGTTCCTCCGCCTAATACCGGATCAAATAACCTTGGGTTTACCGGTGGTACAGGTTTAAAACCAAAGTTGATCAATACTGATTTAATCTCACCCAGCATTCCTCCGTTTATCATTTCCAGCGTTTTGATATAATGCGGATGAAATTTAGTCCACAATGCTTCCATCAAAAACACCTTCTTCTCTATGGCCAGGTTGATCATTTCGAGAGCTTGCCGGGTATTAATAGCAAAGGGCTTTTCACAAAGAACCGCCTTATGATGATTTAAGCACAATAAAGTATTTTCATAGTGCATGTTATGCGGAGTAGCTATATATATTACATCAACCTCCGTATTCTGAACTAATTCTTCATAGCTATCGTGGCAATATTTTACAGGAAATTCCTTTGAAAATTCAAAGACTCCTTCTTTAGTGCGTGAGCCCACCGCTAACAATTCGCACCCCCCTGCCAATTGCAGATCAGCAGCAAACTTGCGGGCAATGCGCCCTGTGCCTAAAATACCCCAGCGAATAATTTTCATAATTATGCAACGCTTAATTTAACTGTTTTTTTCTCTTTTCTTTCAGCTACGAACAATACAACCAATAACAGCAAGCCGATAGCAAAAAAGCAATCCAATGCCAATGCCGAATCACGCATTTCATGTGTTAGCGATTCTACAAAACCAAAGCAGAATAAGCCAACTACTATCGATATTTTTTCGGTTACATCATAAAAACTAAAATAGGAAGCTGTATCGGGTATGTTTAGCGGTAGATATTTTGAATAGGTAGAACGGGATAATGACTGAACGCCTCCCATAACTAAACCTACAACTACAGCGGCTACATAAAACTGCCCGGCAGTGGCTATAAAATATACACCGCAGCAAAGCAGCGTCCAAATACTAACCAAACCTATCAGGGTTGCTACGTTACCGTATTTAGCTGATGATTTAGAAGTGATTAATGCGCCTACTATGGCTACAACCTGGATAATTAGTATAATAACGATCAAATTATCATCCGGCATATGTAATTCCTTGGCAGCAAAATTGGCGGCTACCAGCATAATGGTTTGTACCCCAACCGAATAAAAGAAAAATGCGGAAAGGAAACGTTTTAACAGCGGCATTTTTTTAATATGGCCAAACACTTTAGCCAGCTCTTTAAATCCGCCGGTAAATACATTGTACTTATGCGACCCGGCATTAGGTATTCCTTTCGGCAAAAGCCGGAAAGCGATAAATGAAAAGCCTATCCACCAAAAAAATACGATTAAAAAGGAAATACGGCAGGCCAAGTCATCTGTAATGCCCAGCGCTTTATTATTCAACACCACTATAAAACATAATACCTGTACTACAATACTGCCTAAAAAGCCATATATAAAACCTTTGGCGCTAACAGCATCCTGCTGGTCAACTGTGGCAATTTGTGGCAGGTAGGAATTGTAAAATACAAAACCACCGCAATAACCAATTGAGGCTATGCCAAAACAAATCATTGGTATTTCCAGCGGACTATCGGGTTTAAAAAAATACAACCCGGCACAGGCCAGGCTGCCCATCCAGGTAAATAGCTGCAGATATAATTTTTTATTACCGCGGTAATCAGCTATGGAGGTTAATATAGGCAACATAGCTACTACGATTAGATAAGATAAACCCAATATGTAGGTAGAAAGCACCGTGTTTACATATTTATGCCCGAAAAAGGTTACCATATCCCCGTTTTTAGAATTGGCGGTTACGGCTACAAAATAAGCAGGGAATATAGTAGAGGTGATTACCATATTATACGATTGATTGGCCCAATCGAACATGCACCAGGCCCAGATAGTTTTTTTATTGTTTTTAGCTTCCATTGTGCACTAAAAGTATATAATTTTTAGTGTTTACAAAATAGTGCTAAATAAAACGAGCCTTATTATTTAAACAAGGCTCGCTCGGATTTAAAATTTAACTGTACTTTTTAACTATTTCATTCTGTCATGAATAGCTGTAATAGCAGCTAAATGCGATTTTAAAACAGGTAGTGTTTTTGTTGCAAAGGCTTTCAGATCAGGGTCTTTTAAATTTTTAGTTGCATCTTCAAATTCTTTAACGTCCTTTTTATGATCATCAACCATCCCTTTTACATAAGCTTTGTCAAAATCATGTCCTGTTTTTTTAGTGAGATCAGTCATGTTTTTTTTCTCATCCTTACTAACAGAATCAGGTAAAGTTATATTTTTTGTTTTGGCCAGTGCTTTTAACTCATCATTTGCTTTGGAATGATCAGAAACCATCATTGCACCAAAATCTTTAACTTTACTATCTGTTGCTTTTTGTTGTGCCAGCTTACCTAATTCAACTTCCGCCATACCGCCATTAGCTGCATCTACTGCAAATTTTGCGTCGTCTTTATCAACACCAATACCTGTTTTACCTGTGGTAGTAGTGTCTTTAACAGCGTTTACGCTATCAGCTGATGATTTACTATCTTTCCCGCTGTTATTGCACGCCTGAAAGGCACAGGCGGCTATCGCGATCATTAGAATTGAGCATTGTTTTTTCATAACACATTGTTTTTAAGTTTATAAATCAACAACACTTTCTTTAATAAGTTTTAAGTTAATTATTGAAACTTTAATTACAATGTATTAATTTTTAGTTTATACTTTATCTGAATTAATAGAAATAAGCTTAAACTAAGCTAAAAAATGCTTAGGGTGCAATTTCCTCTATATAGTTCAAATCCTTGCTAAAGCTCTCTTTTAGCTGGCTCAGCGAGAATAGAGCTATAGCCGTAAGTATAAACATCATAATATACCCGCTTTTGATCATACCATAATGCAATACAAACAAGTTAAAAACGTAATTTATAGGAATTAACGCCCCCCGAACAAAATTAGGTACCGTTGTAGTAACTGTTGAACGGATATTAGTACCAAACTGCTCAGAGGCAATGGTTACAAAGGTTGCCCAGTAACCCACTGAAAATCCCATAAAAGAGCAAAGCAAGATAAATTCTGCATTGGTTATGCCTTTACAGCTTAAATAACATACTACACTAACAACCGATAAAAGCAGAAAGATCATCATGGTTAGTTTTCTTGATTTGGTTATTTGAGCGAATACACCAGCAAATATGCCGCCTATTGATATACCGATATAAGTATAAGAAATACCTGTGCCTGCGCTTAGCGGTTCTGTTGATCCTAAGGCTTTGCCAAACTCGGGCGATTGTGTAACCAAAATACCAACAACATACCACAATGGAGCGCCTATTAAAATACAATACAGGTACTTTAAAAATCGTTTCCTGTTATTAAATAACATTAATATATTTCCTTTTGACACTTCGGTTCCGGCAATGTTTTTAAACATGCCCGATTCAAAAGTGCCTATACGCAATAACAGCAGCAAAATCCCTAACCCACCGCCAATAAAGTAGGCATTACGCCAGCCATAATCACCAACAATTTTAGCTGCAACCGCGCCAAAAAGACCTATTACAGCTACTATGGTTGTTCCGTATCCACGCCTTTCTTTACTTAAAGTTTCACTTACCAGGGTAATTCCCGCACCCAACTCGCCGGCAAGGCCAATACCTGCAATAAAACGGACAATGGCATAGGTATTAACATCATGTACCATTCCATTAGCAAAATTGGCTATTGAATATAATAGTATGGACCCGAAAAGAACTTTAATCCGGCCCAGTTTATCGCCTATTACGCCCCATATAATGCCACCTAAAAGCAATCCAAACATTTGCATGTTAATTACATAAACTCCTTGCAGGCGCATATCCGCGTCTGAAACACCTATGTCATGGAGGCTTTTGACCCGTACTATTGAGAATATGAGCAGGTCATATATATCAACAAAATAGCCCAGTGAGGCAACAAGAACTAAAAAAGCAGCATTTCTTTTGGCTTTGGCCGAAGTAAAGTCCGTCATAAATTAAAATTGGTTTGGCTAAAGTAATAAGATTAAGTAATGAGATTAAATTTTGACAAAAAAAAACCCCTGTTATACAGAGGTTTTTCTAATTCAGAATAGTAAATTATATTTTTTTAACATTTACTGCCTGTAATCCTTTTCTGCCGTCTTCCACATCATATTCTACGCTATCGTTATCTTTAATGGCATTTACGCCACCTTGTACATCTTTAAAATGTACAAAAAGATCTTTACCGTCGTCGGTAACAATAAAACCGTAACCTTTTTGTGTGTTAAACCATTTTACTTTTCCAGTTTTCATAATAAAATATTGTATTAAAATTAATTAAGGTTTAATCCCAACTGAATAAAACGGTATGATAATCAGACTGAACAGATAAACCTTCTTTTCCCAAATATATAAAATAATTAGTTAACCAAATAAAATTATTTATTCGGTTGTGGTGTTAAGCGCAAATACGGTTTTACTTCAACAAAACCTTTTGGAAATTTTGCAGGGATATCTTCTGTTTTAATAGCTGGAATCACTACTACGTCTTCCCCTTGTTTCCAATCAGCAGGTGTAGCAACACTATAATTAGCGGTTAGTTGTAAAGAATCAATCACCCTTAAGATTTCCTGGAAGTTTCTGCCGGTTGAGGCCGGATAGGTAATGATCAGTTTAACGGTTTTATCTGGTGCTATGATAAATAAGGAACGTACGGTAGCATTTACGGAGGCATTAGGATGTATCATGTCATAGGCCTCAGAAATTTTCCGGTCAGGATCGGCAATTATTGGGAAATTAACCTCTACTCCCTGCGTTTCATTAATATCATTTATCCATCCTTTATGTGATTCTACCGAATCAACACTAAGAGCCAGTACTTTAACATTGCGTTTGGTAAATTCATCCTTTAAAGCGGCTGTTTTACCCAGTTCTGTAGTACAAACGGGGGTGTAATCTCCCGGATGTGAAAACAGCACTCCCCAGCTATCGCCAAGATACTCATAAAAATCAATGTCTCCCTCTGATGTTTTTGCCTTGAAATTTGGTGCGATATCGCCTAATCTTAAACCCATGATCTTAATATTTTAGTGTAATTAGTTATGCTAAGTTACCCCTATTGTTATAAATGTCAAGGTTTAATTAAAAATAATCTACTATTTACATAGACATTACAATTACCGGCTCAAAAAACATCAAAAAAAAGTCCCGGTTAATTAATAACCGGGACTATAATTTAATTAATAGGATGAATTACTTTACAGTTTTAAAGTAGTATACTCCTTCGCCTGGTGTAACTCTTAATACTACTTCAGAATCTGCTTTTTTCAGGTCAACGAAGTATACCAATGTGTTAATATCAGGGTTAGAACCGTCACTTTGAAATTTAATAACTTCATTAACAGTATAACCATTATATTTTGAAGCTATTTCTTTTTTTGCATCTTCTGATACTACATCATATGCAACATCTTGTGTTGTACCCAGGAAACTGCCATTTAAATCATAAAAAGCAGTCATTGGAGCACCACTCAAGGTGAAAGTCACTTTCTGACAATTTGGAGTAACTGTCCAGGCCGCATTTTTAGCGTCGCTATAGTCAGAAGTAAATTTGTTTAATACGGTGTAAGATACATTAGCTTCACCCGTGGTATTTTTTTTACCGCCATCGGCAGCAAATGCAGAAACGCTAAACATGATAGCTGTAACTGCGGTGATAAATAGTTTTTTCATTGTCTTAAATTTTAAATCCGCAACAAATATAGAGATATATTGCGAAACACAACAATAAAATTTAATTTTTATGAATATTTAATAATTAATATGCTTAAATGTTGAAAATTTAAAACTATCGCAATTCGCTTAGTGTATTTTTTACAATATAAAAAATAAATAATGTCACATTAAATGAGACTATTAGTTGATAACAGTCTCATTTATAAATTATAGCGAAAAAATTTATCCATTATCAGCAAAGCCCGGATATAATGTCATGCCACCATCTATAAAAATGGTGGTACCGGTAATGTAATCTGCCTCGTCGGATACCAGCCAGGCGGCCAGTTTGCCAATATCTTCAGGTTCACCAATCCGGTTGTAAGGAATGAGTGTCAATAATTTAGCTAATTCTTCCGGTGTATCCCAGGCAGATTTGTTAATAGGGGTTTTAATAGCACCGGGGCCTATACCTACTACCCTTATTTTATGTGGGGCCAGTTCCTGCGCTATGCTTTTCATAAACATGCTGATACCGCCTTTACTGGCAGCATAGTTTACATGTCCAGCCCATGGAATTACCTCATGCACGCTGCTCATACAAATAATTTTACCTGCAGCCTTACTCCTGCCTTCAACTACTCCCCTGCGTATAAATTCTTTAGCAGCTTCGCGCGAGCATAAAAACTGGCCGGTCAAATTAGTACTGATAACCGTATTCCATTGGTCTAAGGTCATGTCAACAAAACGGGAATCTTTTTGCAACCCCGCATTATTTACTAAAATATCAATAGTGCCGTATTGTTTATACATTTCGGCAAACATAGCCTGTACTTCCTCTTCTTTGCTTACATCTGCGTGGGAGGCAAAAGCAGTCCCTCCTGTGGTTTTTATTTCGTTCACCACCTCCTGGGCCGCATCATGATTATGTACATAGTTAATTAAAACACTGGCGCCCGCATTGGCTAATGCTATAGCCACACCCTTACCTATACCACTATCTGCGCCGGTTACTAATGCCGACTGACCTTTTAATGTTTGTATGGATTCCATTGTTATAATTTAAACATAATATACCAATGCCAAATGAATGAAATGGTTTTAATTTAAATTAATTCAACAAATGGAGGACAATCACAATGCCTTTATATACTCTAAAAACAGGTATAAAGCCTTCTTCTTATCTTCATTCAAAATAAAGTCAAGCTTATGCATTAAATAATCTTCCATATCGAAATCATTACGGGGTGGTAATTCTTTAAGCACTTCAGCTCTATGGTCAAGACCATATTTCAGAGAGTTATTAAATTCCTCAACAAACGCAGCAGGAATTGGTTTGTTAGCTATCCAGGCGGCAAATACAAATGGCAAACCGGTAAACTTTTGCCACTCACCGGCAAGATCATATACAAACGGATATTTTTTTGTTTTTCCAAAGGTGCGATCCCCAATTTGTACAAATGCGGTATGGGGATCAGGAGAAAATGAATAATCATCAGCATTAGTGATTTGCTCAGGCGCTATTTTCCAGAAATTCTTTAAAAGCACTTTAGCCAGGTTATTGGATGAGCGTGATTCAGGGTCAAGCTGAATTTGCTTTATATCTTCAATAGCGCAATTACTGAATATAAATACGGAATTAACCGGGCCTGTTGCTCCAATACAATAAGTAGCTACAATTTCCCAATAAGGCAAATTTAGGGTTGCAGCAACAGGTATAAGGCCTATATCGACTTTGTCATCTATCAACTTTTGCGCGCAATCTGCCGGTATATCTAAGCTTAAGTCTATTTGATTAATGATATCAGTATGTTGTATGCCATATAAAAATGGCTTGGTGTTAGTATAGTTAACAGCGGAAATTTTTATGCTATTCACAGATATTAGTTCAGGAGTTTTTTAAATGTTCGGCATTATTAAAGCCAGTTATCTCAAATTGATTGCCGTTGTAAGTTACTTTATACAAAACCAGGTTTTGGTGAGGGTAATTTTCCATTTCGGTAAGTGGCTTACCACTAAGCAGGCAAAGTAACAAGCGCATTGCCCGGCCATGCATGCAAATAAGAACAATTTTTTCTTCCGGATGAGACATGATGATTTTCAACGCTGCTAATTGCCTTTCTTTTACCTCGTTTGGACTTTCGCCATTTTCAAATTTACTATCCAGTTTGCCATCCAGCCATTTGCGCATAAGCTTTAAAAAGGCAGATTTCGTAGCAGGTGTACTGAGTTGACCTTCATAAATTCCCCATGCCAGCTCATCTAAACCCGACAATTTTTCGTAAGGAATACCGAGATCTATAAACTGTTGAATGCTTTGCTGGGTGCGTTTAAGCTCCGATATATATATCTTATCAAAAGGCACAGTTTTATAGGCTTTATAAAATAAGTTAGCCTGTTTACGTCCTTCTTCGTTCAGGTCAGTATCCCTTCCACGGCCCTGCACAATACCCTGCTTATTCAGGTCTGTTTGTCCATGGCGAATAATGTATAGTGTTTTCAATATCATTTACTTTAGTCACTGTCCATTGTGTCATTAGTCTTTGGATTCATTAATAAAACTTTCCATATTTCATTTCTTCCGTCCGAAAGAAATGATCTAATGACACAAGACTAATTTATTACAGGCAATTTATAAAATTGAGGTTTTGCCTCTTCTGCAAACACGTAGTCGTTATAATCAGTAACTACATTATATAAAGTATCGCGCTCTATTGGGTATCGGCCAACCTGTTTAATCAGTTCAACCAATTGTTTGGTGCTCATTCCCGGGTTTTGCTCTTCCGCGCCCGCCATTGAATAAATTTTTGTAGTATCATCCAGGGTACCGTCAATATCATCAACACCAAAATTCAGGGATAACTGTGCCGTAGTTCGGCTAATCATGGCCCAGTAAGCTTTAATATGATCAAAATTATCCAGGTATATCCGTGATATGGCATAGTTACGCAGATCTTCCACTACGGTTGATTCTGCTACATCTGACATTTGGTTATCCTTATTACGGAACTTTAAAGGGATGAATGTTTGAAAGCCGCCTGTTCTATCCTGTAGTTGGCGTAAACGGTCCATATGGTCTATACGGTGCCAAAATTTTTCTATATGGCCGTACAACATAGTCGCATTTGAACGTGCGCCAAGCTTATGCCATTCTTCATGTATAGCCAGCCATTGGTCGGCAGTACATTTATCTTTAGCTATTTGCTCCCGTATTTCCGGATGAAATATTTCAGCGCCTCCGCCGGGTATGGATTCCAAACCAGCTTCCAGCATCATGCGCATGCCGGTAGCATAGTCAATTTTTGCCTTTTTAAATATATAATGATATTCAACAGGAGTTAACGCTTTAACATGTAATTCCGGACGGTGCGCTTTTATTCTTCTAAATAGTTCAGTATAAAAAGGCACATCATATTGTGGCAATACCCCGCCTACTATATGCACTTCTGTAACCGGCTCGTTATCATATTTGGTTACCATATCGAACATCTCGTCCATGGTATACTCCCACCCTTCTGATTTTTGTTTAATTAATCTGGAGTATGAGCAAAACTTGCAATCATAAACACAAAGGTTGGTTGGCTCAATATGAAAATTGCGGTTAAAATATGTTTTGTTGCCATGCCGCTGTTCACGGATATAATTGGCTAACACACCCAAATAGCCCAGATCACCCTTTTCAAAAAGTAAAACACCTTCATCAAAGCTAATACGCTCGTGATTAAGAACTTTTTCTGCAATATGTTTTAAATCAGCAGGTAAGTCCGGATTTTGTAATAATATCTGTAAATTATTTTCAGCTTCCATTAAAAAATCTTTGGACAAAAGTAACAAATGTAAATGTAATGGTGGTGTAACATTTAATGCAGAAGCCTAAAATATTGCTTTTCTATCAATGTTGATAAAGAAGGATCCGAATGATTTAATACTGAGACACAAAATATTGCATTTCAATAATATATATATTACCCGCAAAATTTTAAGTTTGCATAAATTGAATTTATGAAAACCGAAACTATAGCCATACATGCGGGCAATCATGTTGATGAATCTTCTAAAGCAGTAATACAACCCATAACGTTATCAACTACTTTCGAGCGTTCTCCCGATGGCACATACGCCGCCGGTTATATCTATAGCAGGTCAGCTAATCCTAACCGTACTTCGTTGGAGCATGTGCTTGCTAAATTAGAAAATGGTATTGACGCGGCCTGTTTCTCGTCGGGTAATGCTGCAGGTATGGCCGTGTTTCAATCATTAAAGCCGGGTACGCATGTTATAGCTCCTGATGATATGTATCACGGCCTTCGTAATCAGTTAAAAAATCTGTTTGCCGGTATTTTGGAGTTTGATTTTATTGATATTAATAATGAGGATGTTTTAAAACAGCACATCAACCCCAGCACAGGCTTAATTTGGATAGAAACACCCTCAAATCCGTTACTTAAAATAACTGATGTTAAGAAAGTAGTTGATATTGCCAGGCAGCATGGCATAAAAGTAGTTTGCGATAGTACGTTTGCTACGCCTATATGTCAGCAGCCATTAGCGTTGGGCGCAGATCTGGTCATGCACTCTTCCACTAAATATTTTGGTGGCCATAGTGATTTGATGGGCGGTGTTTTAGTTACAGCCGAAAAAAATGAATGGTGGCAAAAAATCCGCCAGGTACAGGAAATGGGCGGCGCTATACCTTCGCCGTTTGATTGTTATATGTTGGTAAGAAGTATAAAAACATTACCCTACCGTATGCGCGGACACTTGCATAATGCACAATTATTAGCTCAGTTTTTGGAGGATCATCCTAAAATTTCACAGGTAATGTATCCCGGTTTAGCCTCGCACCCGCAACACCTGATAGCGAAGGATCAAATGACCGGTGGTTTTGGCGGTGTATTATCGTTTTGTGTAGTAGGTGACGAAGCAGAAGCTAAAAGTGTAATAAATAGTGTTAAAATTTTCACGCAAGCCACCAGTTTAGGCGGTGTTGAAAGTCTAATTGAACACCGGGCATCTGTAGAAGGCCCTGATACCAAAACGCCTTTAAATTTATTAAGGGTATCTGTTGGGTTAGAGCATATTGACGATCTGATAGCAGATATATCTGCTGCATTAGGATAAACAGGCAGAAAAGTAAAATATTACGTCTCTGCTATTTGTTAAAACCGGGATTCTTTTCGTTCTGTTGCAACTTTTTGAGTAAGGGTATGATATAAGATGCTTTAGTTACAGTTGCCGAATTAGCTTTGTCATACGGATGCATGGCGGCATCAATATTATTTTTAATACCTTTTTGATAACTTAAAACACCTATTAGCTTATTATTTTTAATTACAGGTCCGCCGCTATTGCCAGGATATACAGTCAGGTCGGCAGTGAAATTTATAGCTGATTTATTATACGATGCGATCTTTCCATTAGCAACAACCGGATTATTGCTTTCATTTCCGGGTATGGCAGGAAAACCTATCGTAAATAGGGCATCATTTGTATTCATATTATTTAAATTATCAATTAATTGAATGGGAACAGGTATGCAACCCATCTGCTTTATGTAAGCTACAATAGATTTGTAGCCAATTTTTTGAAAAGAGATTATCCCTATGTCATTCTGATCGTCAGAAAATATAAAAGGCCTGGCAGGAACATCATTAGTAGCTAAATTCATCAAGCTAATATCATTTGATTTTTTATTGTTCACGACTGACTTTATGGATAGCAGATCATTAATAGTTTCTAAACCATTAGTCAGCTTTTCTGTAGCTTTTATAAGGTGTTTTGCTGTAATCAAATAAATTTTGGTACCATCAGCAACTAATATGCCTGTTCCTCTTATGGTATCTTTTATATTTACCAGATCATCCAGCCTGCTGTACATTTCGTGCTGAGACAATCTTTTTATAGTATCAACCTGCTGATGCAGCAACATATCCACCTGTGCAGAAGTATAACGCTGTTGAATGCTTTCAATTTTAACAACCGCTTTTTTCCATTGATCGGGGTTAATACCATTTATTCCCTGTGCAAAGGCACCTCCGCAGCATAACATAGTTATACATAATGTGTTAAAAAAATTTGATCTCATATTAATTGTTGTAATCGATTACAAAGTAGATGAAAATTTAATTAATCATTGTAAAATAATCAGTAATTTTAAAGTAGTGATTTATTTAGGTCAAAAAACCTGCTTTTCTACCTTTTAACTTATAATTTTAAAATTCATCAAAAAATAAAATTAAATTTGGAAGATTCAAAAATATCGTATTACCTTTGAAACAATATTTGGTAGCAATACCATTGATCAATTTACTGCACAATGCGTATTTTGATTTATAAAGAAGCGGCGAGAGATCAGGCTCAATTACCCGCTGGCAACCCTCCGATTTGGAGAAGGTGCCAATTCCTGCCCCGGTAAATATCCCGGGAAATATAAATTAATTAACATGAAAAATTTACAAAACACTATTCAGCACAACGTTTTATTAGCATTAAAAGGCCTTGCATTGTCCCATTGCGATTCTTTTAGCTGTATGTGTTGCTGTTGTTGATTTTTCAGTAATACGTTTCTTTTTCTATTTCCGAAAAAACACGTGTTCTATCAAAGGATAAGCTTACGCTGTTCTTATGGTGTTAAAAACATTAATCCAGTTATTAAAAAATTATAAATACTAAAATTTAAAAATCATGCCTACCGAAAATTTAAAATTCGAAACGTTGCAACTACATGCCGGTCAGGAAGTAGATGCAACAACAGGTGCACGGGCTGTACCACTATATCAAACCACGTCCTATGTATTTAATAGCGCCGAACATGGCGCAAATCTTTTTGCATTAAAGGAATTTGGTTTTATTTATACCCGTTTAATGAATCCAACTACTGATGTTTTTGAAAAGCGCGTGGCTGCTTTAGAAGGCGGTGTAGCGGCATTGGCAACATCGTCTGGCCAATCTTCACAGTTTTTAGCCTTAAATAACATTTTACAGGTTGGTGATAACTTTGTATCCTCTCCTTTTGTTTACGGTGGAACTTACAACCAGTTTAAAGTGGCATTTAAACGCATAGGCATTGAGGCTCGTTTTGCAAAAAATGATAAAGCCGAAAGTTTTGAAGCCCTGATAAATGATAAAACAAAAGCGCTGTTTTTAGAAACCATAGGTAACCCCGAATTTAATGTTCCTGATTTCGAAAAAATTGCGGCGGTTGCTCAAAAGTATGACCTGCCGTTAATAGTGGATAATACATTTGGAGCTGCTGGTTATTTATTCCGTCCGTTAGAGCATGGTGCACATATAGTGGTTGAATCGGCTACCAAATGGATTGGCGGACATGGTACAAGCATAGGCGGTGTTATTGTTGACGGGGGTAACTATAATTGGGGAAATGGAAAATATCCGCAATTTACCGAGCCATCAGAAGGTTATCATGGCCTGATATTTTCAGATGTTTTTGGAATAGGCAGCCAATTTGGCAATATCCAGTTCATCATTCGTGCCCGTGTTGAAGGATTGCGTGATTTTGGCCCTTCACAATCGCCATTTAATTCGTGGCTAATGTTACAAGGTTTAGAAACCTTATCATTACGTGTACAACGCCATGTTGATAATACGCTGGAACTGGCTAAATGGCTGGAAAGCCACCCTCAGGTAGAGAAAGTAAACTATCCCGGACTGGAATCCTCTCCTTACCATACATTAGCTAAAAAATATTTAAAAAATGGTTTTGGCGCGGTATTATCATTTGAAATAAAAGGCGATAAGCAAAACGCGAGCAATTTTATTGATAGTTTGGGATTAGTAAGTCATCTGGCCAATGTTGGTGATGCCAAAACATTGATCATCCAGCCGGCAGCTACTACCCATCAGCAATTATCAGATGAAGAACAATTAGCAGCCGGAGTTACACCAAATTCATTGCGTGTAGCTGTGGGCATTGAACATATTGATGATATTAAAGCTGATTTTATACAGGCATTTAGTAAAATCAAGCAACCAACCCCCGAATTGGTATAAACCATAAGTGTGCTTTAAGGAAGGGTTTATATTTTAACATTTCACTTTAATCCTCATCTTTTTAATGAGAAGAAAATATAATGAATACACAAACATTTAAATACGCACAAACATTTGAGCTGGAGTCGGGCGATCAATTGCACGAACTGGAAATAGGTTTTCATACCTATGGACGCTTAAATAAAAACAGCGACAATGTAGTTTGGGTTTGCCATGCTTTTACAGCAAATTCTGATGTGCTTGACTGGTGGAAAGGATTGTTTGGAAAAGAAGATTATTTTAATCCGGATGATTATTTTATTGTATGTGCCAATATGTTAGGATCAGCCTATGGTACTACAGGTCCTTTAAGCATTAACCCTTCAACCGGGCAGCCTTATTATTTATCATTTCCGCAGGTTTCGGTAAGGGATATGATTAAAGCTCAACAGCTATTAGCCAGGCACCTTGAAGTTTCTAAAATTGAAATATTAATAGGCGGTTCTTTAGGCGGCCAGCAAGCTATGGAATGGGCTATTATAGAACCGGGCTTTATAAAGAACCTGGTATTAATTGCCGCAAATGCTCGTCATTCTCCATGGGGAATTGCTTTTAACGAATCGCAACGCCTGGCCATAAGCGCCGACCGTACGTTTTACGCCAATCATCCTGATGGCGGTAAAAAAGGATTGAAAGCAGCCAGAAGCATGGCCTTGCTATCCTACCGTGGCTATAAAACTTATGGCATAAGCCAACAGGAAGATTCTGATAATTTAACAGATGGTTACCGTGCGGCAAGTTACCAAAATTACCAGGGCGAAAAGTTGATTAATCGCTTTAACGCTTATAGTTATTGGTACTTAACCAAAGCCATGGACTCACATAATGTTGGCCGTAACAGAAATGGAATTGAAAAAGCATTAAGTTTGATTAAAGCACGCACATTGGTGATCGGTATTAAATCTGATATGCTTTTTCCGGTAGAAGAACAACAATATTTATTCAGGCATATTCCATCGGCTGCCTTTGCAGAGTTTGATTCCTATTACGGACATGATGGATTTTTAATTGAAACAGAAGCATTAACTAATATTATAAAATCTTTTTTTAAAACGGATGTAAAAGGCAAGATCATCCAATTACAGCAAATTGCATAATGAGTAAAAAATTAAATATCGGATTGTTTGGCTTTGGTGTTGTAGGCCAGGGATTATATGATATCATTAAAACAAAAAACCTAAACCTGGAGATCGTAAAGATTGCCATTAAGAATAAATATAAGCAACGTTCCTTACCTGAAACGCTGTTTACTGATAACAGGGATGAATTATTAAACAACCCGGAAATAAATACCATTGTTGAGTTAATTAATGATACTGAAGCCGCGTTTGATATTGTATCCAGGGCATTAAGCTCTGGTAAAAATGTAGTATCTGCCAGTAAAAAAATGATTGCCCTTCATTTGGAAGAATTAATAGCGTTACAGCATCAGCATGGCACATCGTTGCTTTATGAAGGTGCTGTTTGCGGCAGTATTCCAATTATCCGTAACCTCGAAGAATATTATGATAATGAGCTGCTGCACTCCATCAGCGGTATATTTAATGGATCATCAAATTATATACTTTCAAAAGGGTTTATTGAAAATATGGACTATGCTACGGCGCTAAAACAAGCCCAGGATCTGGGTTTTGCCGAAACTGACCCCACTATGGATGTTGGCGGATTTGATGCCAAGTTTAAACTGATCATTGCTGCAGCACATGCCTATGGTGTTGTAGTAAAACCTGAAGAAGTACTAAATATCGGTATCCAAAATTTATCTGCTCATGATTTACAGTATGCCCGCGAAAAAAACCTGAAGATCAAATTGGTTCCTGTTGCAAAAGAATTGGATAATGGGCACGTAACCCTGTTTGTATTGCCAAAACTTGTAAACGAAAATGAGTTTTTATACAATGTAGAATATGAATACAATGGGGTGATTGTTCAAGCCGCTTTTGCCGACCAGCAGTTCTTTTTTGGTAAAGGAGCCGGTGGCCACCCAACAGGCTCGGCTGTATTATCTGATATTGCTGCTTTACGTTATGATTACCAGTACGAGTATAAAAAGGCAAAAGAAAGTAAAGGATTAAATTTCACCAATGATATTGAACTAAACGTTTACCTTAGATATGAAGATGATAATTTAGTTAAAGCCTTAAACTTTATTCATATTCATGAAAGTTATCATTCAGATGCCTATAAATTTGTAATAGGAAAAATCAATCTCAAAAATATAATTGCTACTCAACAGCAAATAGCGGATAGTAAAGCATTTATTGCTTTTGCCGATCAACTAACAACGGTTAATTTAGCCGCTTCCTGATCTTTCAATTGACAATGCATACAAAGGAGCTCTTACCGACCTTTTGTATGCATTGTAATCTTTTATAACTTATAATTGACAATACATATAAAGGGCTCTTGTTGACTTTTTTGTATGTATTGTAATCTTAATAACATATTAAATACTTAATATTAATATTTAATATGTTTTTCTCTAATCTCATTTTAATGTAGTGTTTTTTTTTATATTTGTAACGATTATATTACATTATGCCTAATTGATGTATAAACTTATTGATATTATAAAGGGCAAACCTTTTATATATGCGCTATGGTATGGTTTAAGTTTGTTTGCAGTTGGCAAAAGTGTAGTGCTGGGTCATAGTCATATTCACAACAATTACTTTGTATATAAGTATAACTTTTTAAATGTTATACATGAGCATAATTTATATATTCATCAGCCTGAATATTATTTTGATCTCAATCACTACGGCCCTATTTTCTCACTTATTATTGCCCCGTTTGCTTTAATGCCTGATAATATTGGTGTTGTGCTTTGGGTAATGTTTAATGCCTGGATATTACTTAAGGCTATATCATTACTTCCTATAAAAGAAAATAAGTACCTGATAATTTTATTATTATGCGCACATGAATTAATGACCTCAGCTGCTAATGTTCAAATTAATCCGCTTATTGCCGCATTAATTTTATTTAGTTATATCTTTATTATGGAAAAAAAAGATTTTTGGGCCGCTTTAACTATCTGTTTAGGCATGTTTATCAAGCTTTATGGTGTTGTAGGGCTCGCCTTTTTCTTCTTTTCAGATAACAAATTAAAACTCATTGCAGGATTGGTTTTTTGGTCGGTTATACTTTTCGTGTTACCAATGCTTATTTCATCACCGTCTTTTATTATACAAACTTACCGCGACTGGTATACAGATCTTATTCATAAAAATGATTTAAACGTTATATCCACACGGGAAGATGTGTCTGTTATGGGTATGATCAGGAAAATTATATATCCTAACCTGGCAAATATTGCTATACTTATTCCGGTGATAGTATTGTTTACTTTATCCTATATCAGGACTCAATATTTTAATAATTTGAACTATCAATTATTGATTGTATCCTCAACATTACTTTTTACTGTAATATTTAGTACCGGCTCAGAATCACCTACTTATATCATTGCTTTTACCGGCGTTGCGTTGTGGTTTATAAATATTGATAAACCGGCGGCACTTGATTGGTTTTTGCTTGTATTTGCCTTGGTATTAACCAGTCTTTCTCCATCTGATTTATTCCCGGCCTACTTAAGAAAAAACTACGTTGAGCCCTATGCACTAAAGGCATTACCATGTTTTTTAATATGGGTCAAAATTATATATGAAACATTAACAAGGAAGTTTAATAAAAAAGAAATTAAAAATTTAATACCCCAATGAAAAAAAAACTTAGTGTTGTAATACCAGCCTATAATGAAGAGAAAAATATAAGTTTTCTTGTTTCTGAGCTGGTAAGAACCTTAACTTCAACCATATATGATTTTGAACTCATTTTAGTTGATGATGGTAGTAAAGATAATACCCTTAATGAGATCAAAGTTCAGGCAGAGATTCATCCTAACATTTTCTACATTGAATTATCAAAAAACTTTGGTAAAGATTATGCGCTAAAATCAGGAATTGATTTGGCGCAAGGAGATGCAGTTATAACTATGGATGCTGACCTGCAGCATCCGCCCCAGCTTTTACCAAGAATGTTAAAATTATGGGAAGAAGGGTATGATATTATTTACACTTACAGGGAAGAGGCCAATCCGCATGTAAAAGCCTACCAAAGAATAGCGTCAAAACTTTTTTATAAAGGAATAAATGCTTTATCAGACATCACACTGGAGAACGGAATCTCTGATTTTAGATTATTGGATAAAAAGGTTATTAATGAGTTAAGGAAAATAGATGAATATGAGCTATTTTTTAGGGGAATGGTTAAATGGGTTGGTTTTTTACAAAAGGGCGTCCCTTACACACCTGCTAAAAGGCATACCGGCGACGCCAGCTATTCATTTATAAATTTAGCTAAGCTGGCCATAGGCAGTATTATGGCTTTTAGTGTGCGCCCTTTATATATTGCTACTGGGTTGGGACTATTCTTTTCATTAGCCTCGTTGTTATATATACCTTATATCGCTATTAGTTATTTTGCCGGTTATGACGCACTTTCCGGCTGGGCATCGTTAATTGCTACCATTTCATTTTTTGGAGGCATACAATTACTGGTTTTAGGAATAATAGGCATGTATTTGGGTAAAATATTTCTACAAACTAAACAACGCCCCAGCTATATTATCCGTTCCACCAATCTCAGTGTAATGAAAAATGATTATATTAGGGTTTGATGTAGAGGAATTTGATATGCCATTTGAATATGGCAAAACCTTGCCTTTTAATGAACAAATAGCTATTTCAACCAGCGGCACTCTTTTAATATTAAAGCTGTTAAAAGAAACAGGTGTAAAAGCTACTTTTTTTTGCACGGCTCAGTATGCTTTGCAAAAGCCGGAGATCATTTTAAAAATGGTAAATGAAGGGCATGAAATAGCCTCGCATGGTTATTACCATTCTGATTTTAAGCCCGAACATCTTGAACTATCCAAAATAGAGCTTGAAAGAATATCAGGTACAATAATAACCGGCTACCGTATGGCCAGGATGATGCCGGTAGATGAGGAAGAAATAAAAAAAGCCGGCTATCTGTATAATTCATCACTTAACCCTACCTGGTTACCTGGCCGGTATAATAATTTCAAGAAGCCGCGTACCTGGTTTTTTGAAAAAGATGTTTTACAAATCCCTGCTTCGGTTTCTCCTATTATACGTTTCCCGCTTTTTTGGCTTTCCTTTCATAATTTGCCATTGCCTATACTCAAATGGTTAAGCGCGGCAACGCATCGCAAAGATGGATACCTTAATCTTTATTTCCATCCCTGGGAATTTACCAACCTGAATCAACCTGAAAAATTTGGCTTCCCCTCCTACATTAGCAAGAACTCGGGAGAACCATTTGTAAAAAGAATAAAAGATTTTATTACCTGGGCACAATCAAAAGGGTTCGAGTTTGGTAAAACCGGCGATTTCGCAGCTTCCATAATAAAAAAAAATAAAGAGACAGCCCTTAATTTGGCTACTTAACTATTTATATTAGCAGATAGTATATATTAAAAGAGCCATCTGTAGTTAACAGACGGCTCTTTTAATATATGATGGAGTTAATAATTTTTATTGAACGACTTTATAATCCTCATTCAGGAATACAAACTGGTTATCAAACATATCCAGCTTGATCTTGTGGTCTTTATCCACTTTACCTGCCAGTATTTGTTTAGATAGCTCGTTCAGGATTTTCTTCTGTATCACCCGCTTTAATGGCCTTGCCCCAAATTGAGGGTCATAACCTAATTGTGCCAGCCAATCCAACGCTTCATCGGTTGCTTCAATAGTAATGCCCATTTCGGCCAATGTTTGTTTTACCTGGTTAAATTGCAGCTTAACAATGTCACTGATCTCATCACGGCTAAGCGGAGTGAACATAATGATTTCATCAATACGGTTTAAAAATTCCGGACGTATGGTTTTGCGTAACAGTTCAAAAAGCTCGTTCTTAGTTTTAGCAATAAGAGCGTCACGGTTATTGTCTTCCAAATCCTGGAAATTTTCCTGTATAATGTTTGAACCGATATTAGAGGTCATGATGATAATGGTGTTCTTAAAATTCACCACCCTGCCCTTATTATCTGTTAAACGGCCATCATCCAATACCTGCAGCAAAATGTTAAATACATCGGGATGCGCTTTTTCAATTTCGTCCAGCAATACTACGCTATAAGGTTTACGACGTACAGCTTCAGTTAATTGTCCGCCTTCATCATAACCTATATAGCCCGGAGGCGCGCCAATGAGCCTGGAAACAGAATGACGTTCCTGGTATTCAGACATATCAATACGTATTAATGCGGCTTCATCATTAAACAGGTATTCGGCCAAAGCTTTGGCCAGCTCTGTTTTACCCACACCGGTGGTACCTAAAAATATGAAGGACCCTATTGGCTTCCGTTTGTCCTGCAAGCCGGCTCTGCTGCGGCGTATAGCATCGCTAATGGCCTCAATAGCTTCCTCCTGCCCTGCTACACGTTTATGCAGCTCTTCTTCCAGGCTCAGCAGCTTTTCGCGTTCGCTCTGTATCATTTTTGAAACCGGAATACCTGTCCAGCGCGAAACTACACCGGCAATATCTTCAGCAGTAACTTCCTCCTTCAGCATACGGCTGTCGCTTTGATTCTCCAATAAAGCGGCTTTCAGTTTTTCAACCTCTTCCTGTGTTTCCCGGATGCGGCCATAGCGTAATTCAGCTACCTTACCGTAATCACCTGCACGTTCGGCCTGTTCAGCTTCCAGCTTATAATTTTCTATAAGTTCAACTTTTAGGTTAATACCGTCTACCAGGTCTTTTTCACCTTGCCATCTGGCACGTAAAGAATCCCGTTCGGCCGAAAGATTTGCGATCTCCTCACTTAATTCCTTAACTTTCTTATCATCCTTCTCCCGTTTAATGGCCTCGCGCTCAATTTCCAATTGCATAATACGGCGGTCCAGCTCATCAACCACTTCAGGCACCGAATCCATTTCCAGTCGCAGTTTTGAAGCGGCCTCATCCATCAGGTCGATCGCTTTATCAGGCAAAAATCTGTCAGAAATATAACGTTGTGACATTTCGACCGAAGCAATTATCGCCTCATCTTTAATACGTACCTTATGGTGTGTTTCATATCGTTCTTTTAAACCACGCAATATAGAGATAGCATCAGCCGCATCAGGTTCATCAACAATAACCTTTTGAAAACGGCGCTCCAAAGCTTTATCTTTTTCAAGGTATTTTTGATATTCGTTTAAAGTAGTTGCGCCTATAGCTCTTAACTCTCCACGGGCCAATGCCGGCTTTAAAATATTAGCGGCATCCATAGCGCCTTCGCCCCCGCCTGCACCTACCAGCGTATGTATCTCATCAATAAACAGGATGATCTCGCCATCACTTTGGGTAACTTCTTTTAATACAGCCTTTAAACGCTCTTCAAATTCGCCTTTGTATTTGGCGCCTGCAATAAGCGCGCCCATATCCAAAGAGTAAACGGTTTTGGTTTTCAGGCTTTCAGGTATGTCGCCTTTAATAATACGGAAGGCAATACCTTCAGCTATAGCGGTTTTACCTACACCCGGCTCACCCACTAATATCGGATTATTTTTGGTACGGCGAGAAAGTATCTGTATCACACGGCGTATCTCATCATCACGGCCAATAACCGGGTCAAGCTTACCTGATTCGGCATACTCGTTTAAGTTACGGGCATATTTATTTAAGGCATTGTAGGTAGCTTCGGCATTTTGATCGGTCACTTTATTATCACCACGTAAGCTGGTTATAGCCTTTTTTAGGTCCTTTTCATTCACCCCAAAATCTTTTAAAATTGAGCTCGCCTGATCATTTACAGCTAATATCCCTAATAGAATATGTTCTACCGATACAAACTCATCCTTAAATTCCTTTAAATAAGACTGTGCCTTTTGCAAGGCAGAATTTGAGCTTGAAGATAAATATACGTTACTTCCGCTTACTTTAGGATACGATTCTATCTGCCGGTCCAATATTTCGGTTAACCGGTTAAGGTTAACGTTTAGTTTCTTTAATAAATAAGTTATCACATTCTCGTCAACCAATAACAAGCCCTTAAGCAAGTGTGCAGGTTCAATAGCCTGCTGTTGATTGCCGGTTGTAATTTCTGAAGCTTTTTGTACAGCTTCCTGTGCTTTTATAGTAAAATTGTTAAAATTCATAGCAATTAATTACGGTCAAATTACCTGCCAATAATTGTATAATGAAAAAATGTCACTTAAAATTAATTTCATGCGCCATAAAGTCGCGATATACCAAAATATTGACCTGTTTTCAATCGTTTTTAATCCATAACCAATTACATAACAACAAATTATATTAATTAAATAAACTAAATAATTACCTATGGGTTTAACTTAACAGGTGTTTAAGGCAGGTAAAATTTATCATTAAAATTAACCAGGAATAATTCATCTGTAGCTCTTGTACAGGCGGTATAAAACCACCGCAAAAAATCGGTATTCACCATATCATCTGTCAAATAACCCTGGTCTACAAAAACAGCGTTCCATTGGCCGCCCTGTGCTTTATGGCAAGTAATAGCATAGGCAAATTTTATTTGCAGGGCGTTGTAATAGGGATTTAGTTTCAGCTCGTCATGTTTTGCCCGTTTATTTGATATGTGCTCGTAATCCTTCATCACCTCCAGATAAAAACGCTTTTGGTCAATAGGTGGTAACGCCGGAGAATCGGCATATAAGGTATCGAGCAAAATCTTACAATCTAATATGGGGTCCTCAGCGTAATCAATAAATTCCAGCTGCACATCAGCAAATCTAAAACCGTACATATCTTCAAATTTGCGCACCTTCCTTATTTTAGCAATATCGCCGTTGGCAATAAAGCCTGTACTGCTGTCTTCCTGCCCCTGCAACCAGAAATAATTATTCTTTACAATCATTATCTGGTCGCCGCCGGTAAGCTCTTCCTCACGCCATAAAAGTCGTGCACGTATTTGTTTGTTATATAAATTAGCATTTTTATTAGACCGGCAAATAATTAGCGTATTTTCATTGCCATATTTATTATAAGCATACTCAATTCCCTCTTCCAGCCGTTCCCCCGTCATCCTGAAAACGTCTTTGTAACCTTTGGTATTAATTTGAGGCATTGCTTGTTCTTCCTGGC
>JAQBOY010000124.1 GCA_028287805.1 Mucilaginibacter sp. | reverse complement strand
CTATAAGCGCTTATGTAAGCTTTGGAAATTTAAGAATATATAATAGGTATGGTCAGCAAATATACCTCGCTAAGGCGCTAAGTGAGTATTGGGATGGAAACTACAATGGGCAAAACCTGCCTGCGGGCATTTATTACTGGATATTTGAAGGAGTGGACAGTTACTACAGTACAAAAATTACAAAAGCAGGATCTATTGCATTATTAAGATAGATTATAAATAACATATATCCTTAGTAATAAACATTATTCCCTGTACGTTTTGTATTTTTGTAATCCGAAAACGGGGAGATAAATCACTAATGAAAAAAAGTTCAATTTTTGGCCTGATTGTTATTGCCATAGCTATCGCGGTTATTATAAGTGTATATTCCAACTCAAGTACTTACGGCTCATTTAATGATGCCCAAAAAACCAACAGCGAATTACACATAGTAGGGCATCTTGATAAACAAAAAGAGTTGTTTTATGACGCCACTAAAGACGCTAATTACTTTTCTTTTTACATGAAGGATAATAAAGGTGAGGAATGTAAAGTAGTATTTACCGGCACTAAGCCGCAGGATTTTGAGCGTTCAGAACAAATTGTGCTGACCGGGCAAATGATTGGCAAAGAGTTCCGCGCATCTAAGATACTGATGAAATGTCCGTCTAAATACACTCAGGATAAGGTAGAAATTACAGAGGCCAAAGCTAAAGAGGCCAGCATATAACACATAAACATTTTTAATGAATATAGATTTTAAAGGTGAACACCTTTTACCCGGTCATTTGGGCCAGTTCTTCATTGTATTGGCATTAGGATCGGCGTTATTATCAACTATAAGCTATTATTTCGCTACAACTAATACCAACAAATTTGACCGCTCATGGCATAACCTCGCCCGTATTGGGTTTTATGCTAACACGGTAGCTGTAGTAGGTATAGGCGTATGCCTTTTTTATATTATTTACAATCACCTTTTTGAGTATTATTATGCATGGGAGCATTCTTCAAGGTCGTTACCGGTATACTATATTATTTCCAGTTATTGGGAAGGGCAGGAAGGCAGCTTTTGGCTATGGGCCTTTTGGCAGGCGGTTTTAGGCAATGTATTAGTATGGAAGGCCAAATCATGGGAAAAGCCGGTGATGACCATCATCATGCTGTCACAAACGCTTTTAGCTTCCATGCTGATAGGTGTGGAGCTGTTTGGTCAGCGTATTGGTACTTCGCCATTTATTCTATTACGCGAGGCACTGAATTTAAAAGAATCAACTCCCATATTTAATACCAACCCCGAGTATTATAAAAATTATCTGACCTATATAAAAGATGGCAACGGTTTAAATCCTTTATTGCAAAACTATTGGATGGTTATACACCCGCCAACCTTGTTTTTGGGTTTCGCATCTATGGTGGTGCCTTTTGCTTACGCTATTGCCGGTTTATGGCAAAAGCGTTATAAAGAATGGATACAACCGGCTATATCTTATTCCCTGTTTGCCGTAATGGTATTAGGTACGGGTATTATTATGGGTTCATTTTGGGCTTATGAGTCATTAACCTTTGGTGGTTTTTGGGCCTGGGACCCTGTAGAAAATGCTTCTCTTATTCCCTGGTTGGTGCTGGTTGGAGCCTTGCATGTAATGGTTGTGTATAAAAATACCGGTCACTCTTATTTTACAGCTATAATTTTAGTGCTTGCCAGCTTTGTACTGGTGCTTTATGCATCATTTCTTACCCGTAGTGGTATTTTGGGTGAAAGTTCTGTGCATGCTTTTACAGATGCCGGAATGTTTTGGCATTTGGTAGCTGATGTGGTTTTGTTTTTAGTACTGGCTATTGTTTTATTAGCCCTGCGATGGAAGGAATTACCTTCTACTAAAAAGGATGAAGAAACCTATTCGCGCGAATTCTGGATGTTTGTTGGTGCTATTTTCCTGGCTTTATCCTGCTTTCACTTAGTTATAGTAACATCCATTCCTGTTTGGAATGCTATGTTTGGTACTAAGCTTGCGCCGCCAACTGATCCTGTTAAGCATTATAACATTATACAGGCATCATTCGCAGTTGTGGTTACTTTCCTGATTGGTTTTACACAGTTCATGAAATATAAAAAAACAGATATTACACGGTTTTTTATTACTACTGTAATATACCTGGTTTTTGCCGCCTTAATAACCGCGTTGGTCATATATGTTACAGGCGTTTATAAATTGCATTTTGTTTTTATACTAATAATGGTGGGCGCCATTTACGCTATACTGGCCAATGCCAAAATATTTGCCGATGCGCTAAAAGGCAAGGCGAAACTTGTAGGATCAGCAGTAGCGCATATTGGTTTTGGTTTAGTTATGGTGGGCGCGTTAATTTCTGCCGGAACCAGCAAGATAATATCTGAAAATACATCAGGGCAACAATTCAGCGCAGATTTTGTTAATGCCAAAAATGATCCTCGCGAAAATATTCTGATGTACAGGAATACGCCGGTGCAAATGGGCAAATACCTGGTTACTTATGTAGGCGATTCCATTTCCGCTCCTAATCATTATTTTAAAGTTGACTATAAGCTTTTAGATGCGAATGGTAAGGTAAAGGAAGAGTTTATGCTTAAACCCAACGCTCAGGCTAACCGCAAAATGGGCTTGGTTTCATCGCCTGATACCAAACATTATTTATTAAGTGATCTGTATACGCATGTTAACATGTCAAACGCTATTACTTTTGACGAAGGTGAGCAGGCAGCAGCCCATGATGAAGCAAATGATGATAAGAAATATGATGCGCCTGTTATATATAACGTTGCGCCCGGGGATACCATTCCATTCAGAGAAGGTTATGTGCTTTTAACCGGTATAGGACGGGTAGATCATATACAAAACATACCAATTGCAGCTAATGACGTAGCCATAGGCGCCAAATTAAAAGTGGTTAGTCATGGTAAAACCTATGATGCCGAGCCGGTTTACATGATTAAAAACGGTAGCGCTTTTGATTTTGCCCGTAAAGTGGATGAAGTGGGTTTAAAGTTCCGTTTTTCAAAAGTGATCCCACAAAATAGCAAAATAGAGATCACTCTTTACCAGCAGCCTGAAAGTCAGCGAAAATGGATAGTAATGAGAGCTATACAGTTCCCTTATATCAACTTCCTATGGTCAGGAACTATTATTATGGTGATTGGTATTTTACTATCTATATTTAGAAGGAATAAGGAGTTGAAGAGGGTTAAACATATTCTATAACGGCTCGTCATTGCGAGGAATGATCCGCCAGCTGGCGGATTGCACACGCTAATCAACTATGACGATGTTAATATAAAGCACAAAGTCCTTCTGTCAATCTGCAATGTCGACACCTGTCTCATTAGAGATTGCTTCGTTCCTCGCAATGACGTGGGGGGAATTTGATAAGGTTTAATTTGACGAGCGATAAATTTGACGAGGTTTAATTAACAAAGTTTTAATTTGTTTAAGACAAAAATGCGCATCACTATCATCGGTTCTGGTAATGTAGCCACTCACCTGGCAGCGGCATTTAAAAATGCCGGGCATGTTATTGTACAGGTGTACAGCAGGAACATCCAAAATGCAGCTTTGCTTGCTTATCATGTAAAAGCTGAAGCCATTGATGACCTGAATGCTGTAAATGAAGAAACCGATCTGTTTGTAATAGCTGTTAAAGATGATATAATTGGTAAGATAGCTGAGCAATTAGCTAAATATCAAAAATTAATGGTGCATACTTCCGGTGCTACTGATCTGTATGCACTATTGGCATTCTCAGACAATGCAGGTGTTTTTTACCCGCTGCAAACCTTTAGTAAAGTAAAAGAGGTGGATTTTTCTAAAGTGCCCTTATGTATTGAAGGCGCGAATGAAACGATTACCACCCAGCTAACACAACTTGCACAGGATATCAGCCAAAGTGTATATACTGTTAATTCCGAAAAACGTAAAACATTACACCTGGCTGCGGTATTTGCCTGTAATTTCCCTAATTATTTATATAACCTGGCACAACAATTATTAATGCAGCAGGGTATGGAGTTTGATATGCTGCGGCCTTTAATTTTAGAAACTGCGCAAAAAGTACAAAACAAGCTTCCCGCCCAGGTACAAACCGGCCCGGCTATCCGTAACGATGAAAATACAATGGCCTTTCATTTGCAATTGCTTAACCACCAACCTCAATTGCAGCAATTGTACACTTTATTAAGTCAGGGCATTATCAAATTGGACATTGATGAACGCCGGGCTCAGTAATTTTATTACTTTTGGGCAAATGAATGTTTTTAATATTAAGATCAACTTTGAAGAAAAAGGGCATGAGCCGGTTGAATTGCCTATTGCCGAAGGGGAGTCTGTGTTGGATGTTTGCCTGGAAAATGGTATAGAACTGCAACATAATTGTGGTGGGGTATGCGGTTGCAGTACCTGCCATGTTTATGTAAATAACGGAATGGATAATATCCAGGAGATATCAGATAAGGAAGAAGATTTTATTGACCGCGCGGTTAATCCCCGCATAAATTCGCGATTAGGTTGCCAGTGTGTAGTAATTGATGGCGATATTGAAGTGACTTTGCCTGATCAGTCCCAATTTTTAGGACATTGAGAGGTTACATGTATAACATAAAATAATGAAAGACAATAAGTTTGCTTTACCTATTCATTGGAATGATTACGAAGACATTGCTATGGAACTTTATGAAAAGTTTGGTGATGATTATGATGAATCAAAAATATACCGTGTTCGTTTTACCGATCTGTTAAATTGGGTGCTTACCTTACCTAATTTTGCCGGTACAAGGGAAGAATCAAATGAAGGACATCTGGAACAAATTCAATCTGCCTGGGTTTATGAATGGCGGGATAACCAGTAGTTTTCGCAGTAAGCAGTAGCCTTAAAATATTCAGTTAATTGAGCTTAAGGTAATTTGTGAAGAAGTATAAAATCTTAAATAAATAATTAATCGTACTGATTTAACTGCCAACGCTCGTAGCTAACTGAATCAGTAAATTATAAAATAATCTGTGGAATCATTCTTATCCAAACTTAAAGATATAACCACTTTCATTTTCGATGTGGATGGCGTATTAAC
>JAQBOY010000420.1 GCA_028287805.1 Mucilaginibacter sp. | reverse complement strand
ACAACCAATCCATAGATTAAAGAAAAGGGAAATAAAAGAAGACGGAGATAGCTCATATATACTATAAAGATATAAAAATACTATAATAGATATTTTTATTAATTAAATGTTAAAAGTTAAATAATTTTCCCTGTTGAGGATATATTAGGTTCAACCCGTCCTTATTTTCGGACTTTAATTGTTCTTTAATTTTTACAATATTGGCGTAAGGTGGTTTAAGATGTGTAATAACAATATTTAAATTTTTAAGTGCTTCCATTCCGGTTAATTGACCCAATATATTCATTTCAGTCATTAATAGCCGGGGTGTAAGATGCCCAAACAAAGTTTTATCGGGCTGTTCATCTGGAAAAGAAACCTCGATTATGGATAGTTTTTTGAATAGCATAGCACAAAATATAGATCCCGTCATTGCGAGGTACGAAGTAATCTCTAATGAGATAGGTGTAAACTTTAAAAGCACACATGCTACCATCAACAACAGCATCGTAATCAATTAGCACGTGCAGAGATTACTTCGCACCCCGCAATGACGCGCGGAGCTGAACGAGTATTAATTTGCCACTAAATTAATACTAAATAACTAACCTTAAATTATTAACGCAATAAATTAAAACAAATATAGATCCCGTCATTGCGAGGTACGAAGCAATCTCTAATGAGATAGGTATAAAACTTTAAAAACACACATGCCACCATCAACAACATCATCGTAATCAATTAGCACGTGCAGAAATTACTTCGCACCCCGCAATGACGCGCGGAGCTGAACGAGTATTAATTTGCAACTAAATTAATACTAAATAACTAACCTTAAATTATTAACGCAATAAATTTAAAAAGTAATTTTGCCCAATGATGAAAGCCAGCCAAATTGCCGCGAAAGTTGTAGTACGTTTATTTTTTATATTGCTTTTGATAGCGGTTGTGCCATTTATGCAGGGGGATGATCATAAGTTGCAAAACCTATATTTTACCACAACCCATAAATGGATATTTATATTTCCATGTATATTAATATTGGGCTTTATAAGCTTACTGGTTATTTGTACCATTAAAAAATACAGGGAGCTTGATCTGAATTTGTTGCTGATACTCAATACACTCATATTGCTGGCCTATGGCGTAACCCTTTATATTCGTGTATGGCACCTGGTTAAGTAGCCTATCTCGTTTTCATCTTTTTCTCTGCCGATTTTTTATACTCATAATCACCACCAAGCAGATATCCCCATGGCTTAAGACTTTCAATGTGATCAAAAATAATTTTGAAAATAGCGATCATCGGGATAGATAAAAACATACCTGATAATCCCCAAATCATTTCGCCTAATACGATGCCTAAAAAAGTAATGAGCGCGTTGAGCCTGACTTTTGAACCTACAATGGTTGGCAACAACAAATTGGCATCCACTGCATGTATGCACAATACACTGGCGCCTACCCAAAAAGCATCGCTTACCGCCCCTGTAGCAAAAGTAATAAGCACGCTTAAGAGCAATGCCGTAAAAATACCCAGATAAGGTATAATGTTAAACAGGCCTACAATAATACCCAACAAAGCGGCATATTTTATTCCTATTATCCAAAAAGCAGTGCAGGCAACCGAAGCAACTACTACCATTTCAATTAATAAACCAATTATATATTGCCTGAGTATGCTTTGGATGTTTTCCACAATCTCATGTACAACCGGCTCATTATCATGCTGAAAAACCTGCAGCACAAACTGGAAAAGCAGCCTTCTGTAAAAAAGAATAAAAAAGGTGAATATCATAATGAATGCGTAGAACAGCATTAATGAGGATACGGCACCGAAAGTAGTGCCAACAACCTCTGTGCCGGATGCCATGATCTTTTTTGCGGTATTATCTACATAATTTTTTTGTTTCTCCAGGTTAATATGGATGCTGTTCTCTATCCAGTTAGAAATATCGTTAATTGACTGGCTAACCTGTTTTTTGAGCATTGGCCAGTCGGTGGTTAATCTTGATATTTGTGAACCTACCAGGTACAATATACCCCCAACAAAAGCTACCAGTAAAATTATAGACAGGAAGGAGGAGATACTGCGCGGAAGCCGCAGTTTACGTTCAAAAAAACCAGCAATCGGCATTAAAAGTATAGCAAACAGAAATCCAAATATTAATGGGTCAAGTACTTCTTTACCCTGTATAATTAAAAAACCAAGTGTTATAATGCCGATGAGTACTAATGATAAACGCTGATAAAAGGGGTCAATTGATTTATTTGATATCATATTTGGGGTATATTTCAGTTGAGTAACAGGACAACCGTTTATAGGTTTGAAATATACTATATATAATTAATATATTAAATATTTACCAGCCTTTCTAATATCTGTTTAATGTAGTGATCCATTATTTCTGCAGGTTGTGAGCTGAAAGTTTGGGTAACCCGGTTAGCCAATATAATATTAAAAGACAATGCCTTGTGCCCTAAACTTGCCGCCAGGCCATATATGCCGGCTGTTTCCATTTCTAAGTTGGTTATACATTCATCTCCTGATTTAAAATTTTGTATAATTTCTATTAACTCGGGCATAGCAGCTGCGGCACGTACCCTGCGCCCCTGTGGTGCATAAAAACCGGGAGCGGTTAAGGTAATACCCTGCTGCAAACCTTTGCCTAATGTGTTAAGCAAAGTTTCATCAGCTGATGCAATATAGGGGGAAAGATGGTGCTTGCCGGGAAAAGCCGACAAGAAAGCATTTAGCAAATTTTTTTGCTGTACGGATAAATGTTGCTTATAAAAATGCATCAATGGGTCAAGGCCAAAAGCAGCAGTTGAAATCAGCAGGCTATCAACCGGTATATGGGCTTGTACAGCACCCGAAGTGCCTATGCGGATGAGTGTAAGGCTACGTAGTTTTTTATGAGCCAGGCGAGTTGAAAAATCAATATTGACCAATGCATCCAATTCATTCAACACAATATCAATATTATCAGTACCTATTCCGGTTGAAATTACCGTTAAACGTTTATTGCCTATACGGCCAGTATGGGTAATAAATTCACGCCTGGCTTTTTTAATTTCAATATGGTCAAAGTATTTACTTATGCCTGCAACCCTATCCTGATCGCCAACAGTAATTATAGTATCTGCAATTTCACCAGGTAACAGGTTTAAATGATAAGCGCTGCCATCAGCATTTAAAATAAGATCGGTTTCTGAAATTCGGTTCATTTAGCCTAAATATAGGTAACAAAATAAGCATATGAACTTTATATTTTGTACACTCCATATTTATATTTAATTCAATAAAATATACAGGCTATAATTTATTATAAATTAAATGGAGTTGATTAATACAGATCAGATTAAGTTTATCACTAACTTAATCCGCTACTCTTTAATCAACTCCGGCAATAATTATTAGCTATTTCAGCTCCCTGTCTGCAGATTGGCGTTCAACCATCCAGCCCGGATATTCTTTTGGCAAGGCGCTTACTTCGTCTATTTTTTTCAGTTCTTCTGCGGATAATTCTAATTCAGTTGATTTAATGTTGTCCAGCAACTGGTCAATTCTTTTAGCGCCAATTATAGTACTGGTTACACCTTTTTGCAAACGCACCCATGCTAACGCAACCTGGGCGGCTGATACATTGTGCTGCTTGCCTATTTCGCTGATCACATCTATAATGTCATAACTTTTCTCTTTATTTATAGGTGGAAAATCAAAGGTGTCGCGTCTTGAATCACCGGCTTTTTCAGTATCCCGGGTATATTTCCCGGAAAGGAAACCACCCGCCAATGGGCTCCATGGCATAACAGCCAGGTTTTGATCAGCAGCTAAAGGCAAAATTTCACGTTCAATATCCCTGCCCGCTAATGAGTAAAAATATTGCATGCCCACAAACTTATTCCAACCATGTTTTTCGGCTATGCCAATAGCTTTCATCACCATCCATGCGGGCCAGTTACATACGGCTACATAACGCACCTTTCCTGTTAAAACAATATCATTTAATGCCCGTACAGTTTCTTCAACCGGAGTTTTTGGGTCAACACCATGTACATATAAAATATCAATATGGTCTAACTGTAAACGCTGCAAGCTTTCATCAACAGATTGGAAAATATGATAGCGGGAGAGGCCAACATTGTTTACACCCTCGCCCATACGGCCACGAACTTTAGTAGCTATTACCAGCTCATGCCGGTTAAGGCCCAAATCTTTAATAGATTGGCCCAGTAGTTTTTCTGATTCACCAAAAGAGTAAACGTTGGCTGTGTCAATAAAATTAATACCTGAGTCAACTACGGTCTTTATCAGGTCATTTACTTCCTGTTGTTGTACTTTGCCTATGGCTTCCCAATAGCCTTTGCCGCCAAAGGTCATGGCGCCAAAACAAATCTCAGATACAACTAATCCGGTGTTGCCTAAAAAATTGAATTTCATAAAGGTGTGTGTTTGATGTGTATGTAAAATTGAGTATTTGCTCAAATAAAATGGTCAGCCTATAGTCAAACTTAAAAGTTGCGCACCTGTTATTGATACTGGATGAACAGACTACTTAAAAAACTCGAAAAAATTGGCCGTGACCCTCAAGTAACTGCAAAAGCGGTGGGTTTACGTTATGTAGCTGATTCCGTGCCGGGATATACCCGCAAAAAATCAGACAATAGCTGGGATTTTTATGATGCGGAAGGCAATGTGGTAAAAGATGAAGAGTTGATAACCCGGTTTAATAAATTAGTTATTCCACCTGCTTATACTAATGTATGGATCTCGCCCTATGAAAATGGCCATCTGCAATTTACCGGGACAGACGCAGCCGGCAGAAAGCAATACCGATATCACCCCGAATGGAACAAAATACGTAATCAATCCAAATATCATCGTTTACAAACCTTTGCGGCTCATTTGCCTGCCATACGTAAACAGGTTGACAAGGATTTGTCGCGAACTAAGCTTGACCATGAAAAAGTAGTGGCATTAGTAGTAAGGCTGATGGAACTAACCAGCATAAGGGTGGGAAATGAGTCTTATAAAAAGCTATATGGATCGTTTGGTTTAACAACCCTGCAAGACAGGCATGTGAAGATTGAAGGCAACCAGCTTAAATTTGAGTTTAAAGGTAAAAAAGGCGTTTATCATAAAATAGCCTTACAAAGCAAAAAGCTGTCAAAATTGGTAAAACAATGTCGTGATATCCCCGGGAAGGAGCTTTTTCAATATTATAATGCAGAAGGCAAGCATTGTACCATCGGATCAGGCGATGTGAATAGTTACCTGAAAGAAATTACGGGCGAGGATTTTACAGCGAAGGATTTCCGCACATGGGCAGGGAGTGTGAGCGCCCTGTATGCCTTTAAGGAAGCAGGTGAGTTTGATACGGTAAGCGAATGCAAAAAAAAGATAGTTAGCGTATTGGACGAAGTAGCTTTAAACCTGGGTAACACCCGTACGGTTTGCAAAAAATACTATGTGCACCCAACGGTGATAAAAAGCTACGAGGAGGGCACGCTGTTCAATTATATTAAAGAGCTGGATGAGGATAATGATATCAGTTCTGCCGAATTAAATAAAGCTGAAAAGGCGTTGTTAGAAATACTGGCGAATGAGAAACTGGCAGAAGCGAGTTGATGATTAACAGTATTACTTGGGGATTGTAAAACAAAGCTCCTTTTTTGTAGCTTAGTAAAATGCCATTAACAACAACCATAATTACAGGTGCCACATCAGGTATAGGCGAAGAAACCGCCTTAGCGCTGGCTAAAAAAGACCATGCGCTTTATTTGTTGGTGCGTGACATTGAAAAAGGGGAACGGCTTAAACAACGACTGGTAGCCGAAACTGGCAACAAGTATATTTTTGTGATAAAGTGCGATTTATCTGATATGCAAAGCGTTCGTGAAGCTGCCGACGTGCTTAAGGAAAAATTATTTAATATTAATGTATTAATTAATAATGCGGGTGGCATTTTCGCTGAGCGTCAATTAACAAAGGATGGTTTTGAAATGACCCTGGCGGTAAACCATTTAGGGCATTTTTTACTCACCGCCAGTTTAATGCCTTTATTAGAAAAAGGCCAGGCACGAATCATTAATGTAAGTTCGGATGCTCATAAAATGGGTAAGCCCCGGTTTGATGATCTGCAGTCCGCGTCAGGCTACTCTTCATTCAAAGTTTATGGTATGGCCAAATTATTCAATATTTATTTTACCAAATCGTTAACTGAGCGTTATGCCACTAAAGGTATTACCGCTTATGCGCTGCATCCCGGTTTAGTAAATACAGGTTTTGGCGCCGGGCTCTCCGGGTTTGGAAAATTGTTAATGCGGCTTGCACGGCCATTTATGATTAATGCCGAAAAAGGGGCGCAAACTACTGTGTACCTGGCAACACAACCTAAAATAGGCTCAAAAAGCGGTCAATATTTTATAAAGAAAAAAGTTGCTAAACCCGCGTCAATCGCTAATGGTGTGGCAGAACGTAACCAACTGTGGACTATCAGTGAAGAGCTTTTAAAGTTATCGTAACAATTTAACAGCAATATATAGTAAAAATTGTATACATTAAATATAAATATTATTTTAGATGACTTAATCACGACAAATGTATTTTAACAGAAAACTTACAGTTGCTATAGCTTTAATATCAGGTGCTGTGCTTTTAGCATCCATGACTGCTATACAACAGCAGCCTCAACAACAAGAGCGAAAGCTCGTTAATATTAAGGTATTTCCTAAAAGCATTACCTATCGCCAACTGGATCATGTTATGGACGGATGGGCGAAAGCTTTAGGTGTTAAATGCACATTTTGTCATGCCCGTAATGACGAAACTAAAAAAATGGATTTTGCCAGTGATGCCAAACCCGAAAAACTAATGGCCCGCCAAATGTTTTTAATGGCAGCCAAAATCAATAAGAAATATTTTAAAGCCAAAAAAGATTCATTAGGAATGATAATGGAAAGCAGTGTAAACTGCAATACCTGCCATCATGGTGTTTCACATCCTGAAGTTTCATTGGCAAGTAATGGCCCTCAAAAAGGACCTGTTGGTCCTGGCCAAGGTGGCCCCGGTGTTGCTCAACCGGCACCTGATAAAAAGCCCTGATCTGTTTTATAAAAATATGGCACCCTTTAACTTCAGGTTAAGGGGTGTTTTTGTTTACAGGTATACCTGAATATATTTTTATTATTAATTAAATACAAAGCTAATTTTGTATATTAACCGCATAAACCAATAATAACCATCTTATGGAAAAATATCAGCAGCTCTCCAGGCGCGGTTTTATACGTGCAGGAGCAATAGGTATTGGCACGCTGTCGCTTACCCCGGCTCTATCGGCTCTGGCATTAAACAAACCCGACAAAAAATTAGGAATAGCTATAGTAGGTTTAGGCATGTATGCCGGCGGACAAATAGCACCCGCATTACAGCATACACAAAACTGCTATCTGGCAGGTTTGGTAAGCGGGCATCCAACCAAAGCGGCTGAATGGGCAGCTAAATATAATGTCCCCTCAAAAAATATTTACAATTATCAGAATTTTGATACTATAGCACAAAACCCGGATATTGATATTGTATATGTAATACTCCCGGTGGCATTGCATAAAGAATATACTATCCGTGCTGCAAAAGCAGGTAAGCATGTGATATGTGAAAAACCTATGGCAGTAACTGTAAAAGATTGTGAGGAAATGGTTGCTGCCTGTAAAAAGGCTAACCGCCTGCTATCTATCGGGTACCGTATGCACTTTGATCCATATGCCCTGGAATTAAAGCGGATATACCAAAAACAGGTATATGGCAAATTAAAAGCTTTTGAAGCCGCAAACGGATTTTTTTATAATACTGACCCCAAAGCATGGCGTTTAAACAAAGCCCTTGCCGGTGGGGGTAGCTTGATGGACATGGGTATTTATACCATACAAGCCGCACGCTTTACTACCGGTATGGAGCCTGTAGCGGTGATGAATGTGCGCCAGGAAAAAACAAACCCGGAGCTGTTTAAAGAAGTAGATGATAAAGTATTTTGGGATATGGAGTTTCCAAATGGCTTTGTTGCTAAATGCAAGTCCAGCTACAGCGATCAGTTGAGTAGTGTGCACGCTGAGTTTGAACGCGGCAATGTAGATGTAAAGCCAGCCTTTTATTATAATGGAAATAAAGGCACTACCCCCGATGGACCGATGAACTTCCCGCCGGTAATACAGCAAACACTGCAAATGGATGATTTTGCCAACTGTGTAAAGATCAACAAAAAGAGTCAGGTACCTGGTGAAGAAGGGGTTAAAGATATGAAAGTAGTTGAAGCCATTTACCGCGGTTTAGCTTCCGGAAAAAGAGAACTGGTATAATATTGTTATTAATTTATATTGAGTGATAGCGTGCAATCGCACGCTTTGCCCACATTGTTTTATTTCTTTACTGATTTGCCATTATCGATGGTATTGCTGATTTTTTAGAAATCTTTGACAGCCCAAGCTCAAAAAATAGGTGCTGTAGTGGGCTTATTGGTCCTGTTTATTTGACATTCAACCGCAAAGTGTTTCACAAATAAATAAAACAGATGAATCATGTGAAACACTTTTTGCCAATAAGTGCTTGATATAAAGCATTTTGCTGAAATGGAGTGAAACAGTATGAAACATTCAATTATTAACAAAAAACACATAAGTTTCTGATTGTTCTTTTTAAGATTAAATTTAAATCTTATTTATTAAATAAATTAACATTTGGTTAATAAGTGGCAGATTTTTTGTTAATACAAACTAAACTAATTAAAAATTTTTTATGGCAGATTTTAATCCACAACATAGCGAGGGCCCATTAGCCAAAGCTATTGAAGAACAAACCGCTAAATTACCTTCAGATATTTTTCTGTGGGCCGCACTTACTGCAATGGGTGCTTCCTTAACTTTAAAGTTAATGGATAAAAAGCATACGGCTTTATTTGTAGGGCAGTGGGCAGCACCATTTTTACTCCTGGGTATTTACAATAAACTGGTAAAGCTGGAAGGCCACGATTAAATGGAACTATTCCATTTATTTTATGATGGCTGCTCTGTACAAATGGTCAGCCATCATATTTTTTCAATTACGCTTAAACTGGCGGCAGTAAGCTTACCTCTGATCATAAATCAGCTTTTCAATAACTTTATCGGTAAGCGGCTTGGTAACTAACTTAGTTATATATTTATTTTTTTCAGCTCTTTTTATATCTGCCGGATCAATAGATGATGTCAATAAAACGATTTTAACAAATTGCTTATCCATGTCAATTTTATCATACTCCTTTAAAAATTCAAACCCATCCATTAAAGGCATGTCTACATCCAGAAAAATTATATCGGGCTTTATAATACCATCCCGTAAAGATTTTATTACTTCGCGTGGATCCTGGCTTGCTATTATATTTTCAGCAAAATTACTTCGCTTCAATAACCTGCTATTTATAAAATTATCTATATAGTTATTATCGATAAGCAGGCAGGTGTGATACATTATAGGAATAATTGTCATCATTAAACAATAGCTTAATTAACCATTTGTAAGTATACTTAACTATAATGTAAAAAATTAAACAGTTTGTTTATTGTAGACTAAAACGTGAAATATTGTTATTGGAATTGAGTAAAAGTGAGAAGGCTGTTTTTTTGAAATTATTTGCAGATTGATGCAACAAAAAATAAAAGTTCACGTATAAGCATGTGTAAAATCAATAATTAAATATTGGTTTTACCTACGAATTTAGCTGCTGATACCAGCCCGTTGAAAAACGGGCTTTTTTTATTTTATAAG
>JAQBOY010000077.1 GCA_028287805.1 Mucilaginibacter sp. | reverse complement strand
ATGGTTTTTCTGGCTACCGCGCCTGCGCCTGTTGCAAATACCAATGGCAATACACCTAATATAAATGCCATTGATGTCATAATAATTGGCCGCAAACGTAATCGTACGGCTTCTAAAGTTGCCTTTTCCAATTCCATACCCCTATCTACACGTTCCTTAGCAAACTCAACAATCAGGATGGCATTTTTAGCAGCTAAACCTATCAGGGTTATCAAACCAATTTGAGCATACACATTATTATCTAACGAGGGTTGAAAGGTTAAGAACAATATGGCGCCAAAAGCACCCAATGGTACAGCTAACAGAACAGAAAATGGAACAGACCAGCTTTCATAAAGAGCTGCCAAAAACAGGAATACAAAGCCGATAGATAAGGCAAATATGTAAACAGTTTTTGAGCCTGATAGCTTTTCTTCACGGCTTAGTCCTGAAAACTCATAACCAAATCCTTGTGGTAAATTTTTGGCTGCAACATCTTCAAGGGCATTCAACGCATCACCGCTACTATAACCGGGTGCAGGGTTACCATCAACCTCGGCAGAACGGAACAAATTGTAATGGGATATTAATGGTGCGTTTTCTATAACCTTGTAACTGGTTACCGCGCTTAATGGCACCATAGTGCCGGCCTGGTTACGTACATAATATTGCCCGATGTCTTGAATAGCTGTACGGTAATTCGTATCCGCCTGGGCCATTACGTGAAATGTTCGGCCATATATAGTTAAATCATTAACATATGAACTACCCATATAAGTTTGCAGGGCAGTGTTTATATCAGATATCATTATACCCAATTTTTTGGCCTTTTCCCTGTCTATAGTCATTTGATAAGCGGGTGTGCGGGCGGTAAAGAAAGAGAAAGCTTTAGCAATTTCAGGACGTTTATTAACCGCGGCTAAAAAGGTTTGTAATACCTTTTCAAAATTTTTAATATCGCCACCTGCTTGTTTTTCTTCTAAAATGAAGGAGAAACCGGCAGTATTACCTAAGCCGGGTATGGCTGGTGGTGGTATAACTACTACGCTGGCTTCTTTAAACCTCGATAACTTTTTTTGCAACCTTCCTACAAGCGGAAATATACTGTGCGCTTCTCCCGGCCGATCATCCCATGGTTTTAACTGCACAAATATGGTAGCACTGTTTGATTTTGTGGCAAAAGTCACCGCGTTTAATCCGCCTAAAGCAGCATAATGGGCAATTTCGGGAACGCTGTCTAACGTTTGCATCATCTGATGCAAAACAGTTACCGTTCTTTGAGTTGAAGATGCTTCGGGCAGATCGTAAGTAATAAAAATACGGCCGTCATCCTCTGTAGGAATAAAGCCGGTTGGTTTATGCTGAAACAACAATATAACACCAATAATGATACACACCAATATCAGGATAACATATTTGGAATGTTTTATACTCTTATCAACAGTATTACGATATCTATGAGTAACACGGTTAAACCATGCATTAAATTTAAAAAACAGTTTATCCAAACCCCTTGAGTTTTCATCCAGCTTATGCGGGCGTAAAATAAGTGTACAAAGTGCTGGTGTTAACGATAGTGCTACAAAAGCCGATATCAATACTGAAATAGCGATGGTGATGGCAAATTGCTGGTAAAGGCGCCCTACTATACCCGGTACAAAACCAACCGGCACAAATACCGCCGCTAATATTAACGCTATAGCGATAACCGGAGCAGATATATCCTGCATGGCATGTGTGGTAGCTTCTTTTGGAGACATGCCTTCCTCATCCATATAATGTTGTACAGCTTCAACCACTACAATGGCATCATCAACCACAATACCAATAGCCAGCACAAATCCAAATAAGGTAAGTGTGTTAATTGTAAAATGCAGCGGTATAAAAAATATAAAAGTTCCGATGATAGATACCGGAATAGCCAATATTGGTATAAGCGTAGTACGCCAGCTTTGCAGAAATAAAAACACTACCACAATAACCAGCACAAGCGCTATAATTAATGTATTAACCACTTCATGCACAGAAACCTTTACTACAGTTACAGATTCAAATGGAACAACATAATCTACATCGGCAGGAAAAGCTTTTTTCAAATCGTTCATGGTAGCATAAACAGCGTCGGCGGTTTCAAGCGCGTTGCTGTTTGGTGCCTGGTAAACCAACAGATATGATGCTCTTTTACCATCAACAAAGGAATTACCTGCGTAGTTAAATTTACCCAATTCAACCCTTGCCACATCTTTTAAATGCACTACAGAACCATTATTAGGCTGCGTTTTTACAACTATATTAGCAAATTCCTGGGGCTTTGAAAGCCTTCCCTGTACCAATACGGTATATTCAAAAGGCTGTCCGTTTTCCTGGGGTGGCGCACCAACAGATCCTGCCGCTACCTGTGCGTTTTGCTCCTGTAATGCGTTGGTAACATCGGCTGCTGTCATGCCCAAACTGGCCAGCTTATCGGGCTTAAGCCAAATACGCATACTAAAGTCGTCAGCACGGGTAAATACGTCGCCCACACCTTTAGCACGCAATAAGGCATCACGTACAAAAATATTAGTGTAGTTATCCAAAAAAGTAACATTATGTGTTCCTTTTGGCGCATAAATAGCTACCAGCATTAAAATGCTTGGGTTACGTTTACGGGTAATTATCCCTAAACGCTGCACCTCCTGCGGCAGTGCAGGAGTGGCAATAGATACACGGTTTTGAACGTCAAGTGTAGCAACATTTATATCCGTACCTACCTCAAAGTTAGCGGTCATGCTCATTTGCCCATTGCTGGTACTATTACTTTGCAAATAAGTCATTCCCGGCGTACCGTTAACCTGCACTTCAACAGGTGTAGCAACAGTTTGCTCAACCGTAAGCGCATCAGCTCCGGTGTAGTTAGCTGTAATATTTACTGTTGGCGGCGTAATTTCGGGGTATTGCCCTACAGCCAAATTTAATATAGAGATAATTCCAACTGCAACTATTACTATAGATATAACAATAGCGGTAACCGGTCTTCTTATAAAGGTATCTGCGATCATTCTTTTTTCTTTAAACGAATTTTAGATTATTTTCCCTGCTGTGCTGTCTGTCCCTTTTCCGCAGGAATGCCTAATGTGATCTTTGCACCATCCCGCAACTTTTGAAAACCCTCTGTTATCACCTTATCACCTTGCTGTACTCCATTCATAACCACAACATCGGCTCCAATTCTGGGGCCCAGCGCAACCTTAAATTGCTTAGCTACAGTATCCTTCGCAACAAATACAAAAAACTCGCCCATTTGCTCAATTACTGCTTTATAAGGTATTAATATCCGGTTGCCTGATTGCTCATTTAACACCTTTAATACACAGCTCATCCCGTCCTTTAAAACATCCTGATCATTAGGAAACTGTATACGTACAGTAACTGTACCGGTTTGGTTATTAACCCCACGGTCAATTGTCAGCACTTTTCCCGCCTTATTGTAGGTAGTACCATCTGATACTTGAAGCTTAAAAGTCGAATCAGTACTTTTTCTTTGCAGGTTATAAAAACGGTTAATATCCTGCTGATCAATCACTATATTAACCGCTATGGGGTTTCCGCTTGAAATAGTATTTAAAAGTGTAGAGCCCGGAGTAACCTGCGCACCAAGCCTTACTTGTGATATTCCTATCCTTCCGGTAAAAGGCGCCCTTATCATCGAATAAGAAAGATCTGTTTTAGCTGATGCTAACTGGGCCTGTGCAACGGCAACCTGACTCCTGCTGGTTTCAAAAGTTGCAACAGCCTGATCAACTGTCTGGCGGGCTACCGCGTCATTTTTAAGAAGCATGTTATAACGGTCAACATCTTTTTGCGCCTTAACCAGGTTAGCATTAGCGCTAATTAAATTTGCCTCGGCCTGCTGGTAGGCAGCTACATATTTACGCCTGTCAATTTCATATAATTCCTTACCCTTAGGCACAACATCCCCTTCCTTAAAAAATATTCCGGTAATAAAACCGGTAACTTCGCTGCGCAGTTCAACAATATTTAAGGCAGATACAGTTCCCTGGTAATTATCATAATAAACCGCGTCTCCTGTTTTAGCTGCTGTAACATTTACGGGTGTAGCCGGTATTGCTGTATTTGGTTTTTGCTTATTACCGCATGATGCCCATAATAACATGGTAAACGGGGCCAGCCAAAGTATATAATTATGTTTCATTTTTGAAATTTGCGTTTTCGTCTTTATATGTTTTCTATTTCTATTGTACAGTAAGTATACCCAATGCTCTTTCTAAATCAATTTTGCTTGATAACACTTGAAAAAGCGCATTATAATAGTTGAGTTCGGCTGTTCGCAGGTCCGATTGAGCAACAATAACATCCAGATAAACTTTAATACCTTCCCGGTATTGCATGCTTACTACCTTATATACATCTTTAGCTAAATCCACATTTTGTTTCAGTATTTGCCAATTGGTGTAATTACTTTTATAATTAGATAGCGACTGTACATATTCTGTGTTAATAGTATACTGTGAATTGATTAAATCAAGGTCAGCACGTTCAACTTGTAAGCGTGCCTTACTTAAATTTTGCAGTCGTTTGGTTCCCTGGAAAATGGGGAAATTTAAAGTTAAACCTGCATAAGCATTTGGATAGCTTTTATCGTACAGGTTAGAAAACCTGTTGCTCAAATAAATCCAATTATAGGCGCCAACTGCTGATAGAGAAGGTAAAAACTCCCATTTATAATAACTCACATTAATATTTTGCAGGTTTTTTTGAGTTTGAAGCAACTGGTGTTCAATACGGTTATTGTAGTTTAGTTTTTGATTAGTATCAATATAAGCCTCATTTTCAAAACGGGCAGAATCATAAGATAAATTTATTTGGTTAGCAGGGTTTAATCCCATTATTTGTTTTAAATAAGCCAGTTTGCTACTTATAGCTTCTTCGAGTTGTTTACGGCTGGCAATTGAATTATTTAATGATATCGTAGCTTGTTTATAATCAATTTTATCTGTTACGCCCGATTGGTATCTGCTGTATGCATCCTTTAAGCTTCTTTGTAGCCTAACAATATCTTCATTAATAATGTTCAGTTGCTTTTGTGATAATAATACGTCAAAAAATGCCTTGCTTACATCTGATACCACATTAATTTGACTGCTTAATGTATTTTGTTTATAATATAAACGCGAATAATTAGCTGTTTTTGCAGCCAGCAATACGTCATTATTATAAATAACCTGGCTTGCCTGTAAACCTAAAGTGGAGAAATCACTTATAGCTGTTCCGGTATTGGGAAGAGCAGCGCTACCGGCTGTTGAAACAGGGCTACCTTTAAAATAGTGGTCATATACATTTGATGAGCTCAATTGCGGGAGCCATCCGGATAAAGCAATGCGAATATTTTTTTCGTTGATCTGCTCATCAATTCCAGCTTGCTTTACCACTGGCTGATTTCGCAAAGCATAAACTACACATTGCTTTAATGTAAGGTTTCCTGCTACGGTATCAGTCCCTGTTTGAGCAAAAAGAATAGTAGGTAAAGTAAATGTTAAATTAATTATCAACAATAATTTTATTTTTTTCATGCGATAGAATGATCGTGCAATCTTATAAACTTAAATGACAAGTTTGATATCTCGTCTGTTTTGTTTAATTTTATTAGGGGAATGCGAAAGTGGTATATTTATAAGTAAGAAAAAATTTTGATGTCTTTTTTTACTTAATTACTACATAAAAGCTGTCATAAAGCTACTTTTTTCACGTTTTTAAAAAAAATGAAAAATAGAGACATTAAATAAATAAAAAAATTAATTAATTTGCCGATTGAGAATACCCGTTACTTTTTTAAAAAAAGTGATGTTAAAAAAAATTATAGACTAAATATAGGTTATAAGCTTATTCATGGTATTTTTACAAAAAATTTAAGCAGGGTTAATACATGGTTAAAAAACTACATGATAAGATTGCTCAATTTAAAGATGCAGCAATGATCAGGGAGAAAGGGTTATATCCTTATTTCAGGCCTATTGAGTCTGGACAAGACACAGAAGTTATAATAGACAACAAACGCGTGTTGATGTTTGGTTCTAACTCCTATTTAGGCCTTACAAATCATCCAAAGATCAAAGAGGCATCAAAAAGAGCAATTGATAAGTATGGTACGGGTTGTGCAGGATCACGATTTTTAAATGGTACACTTGATATACATATTGAATTAGAAAACAGGCTGGCTACTTATGTAGGTAAAGAAGCAGCTGTATTATTTAGCACCGGTTTCCAGGTTAATTTGGGAGTTTTGTCAAGCATTACCGGCCGAAATGATTACTTAATATTAGACGAATATGATCATGCCTCTTTAATAGATGGCAGTCGTCTTTCTTTTTCAAAGGTTATAAAATACGCGCATAATGACATGGAAGATCTTCAGCGCAAGCTGAGCATCTTGCCTGAAGAAGCTGTAAAGGTTATTGCTGTTGATGGAATTTTCAGTATGGAGGGCGACATTGTTAAACTTCCTGAGATTGTTGAAATTGCAGATCAGTATGGTGCCAACATTATGGTTGATGATGCACATAGTTTAGGTGTTATTGGCGTAAATGGCGCAGGCACAGCTTCGCATTTTAACCTCACCAATGAGGTTGATCTTATTATGGGTACTTTTAGTAAATCATTGGCATCATTAGGTGGTTTTATAGCCAGCGACGCTGAAACTATTGATTACCTTAAGCACCGCGCACGTTCATTAATGTTCAGCGCCAGTATGACACCCGGTTCTGTGGCAAGCGTAATTGCAGCAATGGATATTATTGAGGCGGAACCTGAGCGTATTGAAAGGCTGTGGGATAATACTCATTATGCCATGAAATTGCTATTAGACGAAGGCTTTGACCTGGGCCCTACCGAAAGCCCTATCCTGCCTATATATGTTCGCGATAATGATAAAACATTTCTGGTTACCAAACATCTGCAATCATCAGGCGTATTTGTTAACCCGGTTGTGTCACCGGCTGTTCCTTCAGATTCATCTTTGTTACGTTTTTCATTAATGGCTACCCATACATTTGCACAAATAGACGAGGCTGTTGAAAAGATAGCCAAGGCATTTAAGGCTGTGGGTGTAAATACCGTTAAAGAGAAAATATGAGAAAAATAATACCGGTTTATTCAAAAAACGAACTGGCAGCATTTATAGATTTTCCTCATGATCTGTATAAAGACGACCCGAATTATGTGCCGGAATTATTTATAGCGCAAAAGGATTTGTTAACCACACATCCTTTTCATAAACATTCGGTTATTCAACCATTTTTAGTTTATGATGGTGATAAAATTACGGGGCGTATAGCAGCTATATTAAACAATAATCATAATAGCTTTAACAAAGTTAACGATGGTTTTTTTGGGTTTTTTGACTGTATAAATGATCAGGAAACGGCAAATCTATTGTTTAATACTGCAGCAGGTTGGTTAAAGGATAAGGGTGTAGATCAAAAATTTATTGGTCCGGTTAATTTTTCAACAAATGAGGCCTGCGGTTTATTAATACAAGGCTTTGATAGTCCGCCGATGTTAATGATGACTTATAATTATCCTTATTATGCTGAATTAATTGAAAAAGCCGGATTTTCAAAACAGATAGATCTGATTGGCTGGTACTGGGAAGGCGGTAATTATGATGATAAGTCTGTGCGCCTGTTGAACGCTCTGCAAGAACGGTTAAAGCGCAGTAACATTATTATACGCAAGGTTGACCTCAAAAACTTCAAACAAGAAACTGTAAAGTTACGCGAGGTGTATAATGCTGCCTGGGATCAAAACACCGGCTTTGTTCCATTAACTGATGATGAATTTAATCATTTAGCCAAAGATCTTAAACTCATACTTGATCCCGAATTTTGTTTAATAGCTGAGCAGGAAGGTAAGATTGTTGGTTTTGGTTTGGCACTGCCAGATTTTAACGAAGTATTAAAAAAGGTAAAAAGAGGTCGCCTTTTACCTTTTGGCATTTTTAAAATTTTATTGAATAAGAGCAAAATAACCGGTATACGTATTTATGCATTGGGTATTATTGAAGGCTACCGTAAAATGGGTATTGAAGCCTGTTTATATGGAAGCATAATTAAACGATATAAAGAAAAAGGTTTTACCCATGCCGAGGCTGGTTGGACATTAGAAAACAATACCCTGATCAACGAAGCTATTAAAGCTATTAAAGGAGATCCGCGTAAAAAATACAGGATCTACGAAAAAGCAATATGAAAGAACGGGTTTTGATAACCGGTGCAAGCGGATTTGTTGGTTATCATCTCATTTTGGAAGCGCTTGAAAATAATTTTGAAGTATTTGTAGCTATCAGAAAAACCAGCAGAATTGACCATTTAAAACAACTGAATATTCAATATACCTATCTGGAATTTGATAACCTATCAGCATTAAAAAAAGAATTAGAAGAAAAGCAATACCATTATATAATTCATGCAGCAGGTGTTACCAGGGCCAGAACTGCAAAAGAGTATGATATAATAAATGCAGAATATACCTACAATTTGGCTTTGGCTGCTAAATCGGTTGAGCGTACTTTAAAGAAGTTTGTTTTTATAAGTAGTTTGGCTGCTATTGGTCCGCTTAATGAGCTAAATGATATAATAACAGATGCTACTGTTCCGCACCCGGTTACCGCTTATGGCAGAAGCAAGTTATTGGCCGAAGAAAAATTAAAAACAATTACAGACTTTAATTATACTATTTTAAGGCCAACTGCTGTGTATGGTCCAAGGGATAAAGATATTTTCATTTTTTTAAAGCAGGTATCCCGTGGAATAGAGCCATATATTGGAAAAATTGACCAAAAATTGAGCTTTATATACGTACGGGACCTGGCAAAAGCCGCAGTAACAGCTTTATTTAAAGGTGATAATAAAGCCTATAATTTATCTGATGGTAACGTTTATAACCGATACGAACTGGCAAATATTACCAGACAGGTACTAAACGTTAAAACTATAAAGTTTCATATTCCGGTAAAGTTTGTAAAAATGATCGCTTTTATTTCAGAAAAAATAAGTTCTTTGAGAAATAATGCCCCTGTATTAAATACCGAAAAACTGAATGAGTTAAAAGCTGTTAATTGGTCATGCGATATTGAACCGGCTAAACATGAGCTGGGGTTTTATCCGATTTATAATTTACAAACCGGCTTAACTGAAGCTTTTAACTGGTACCAAGCCAACAAGTGGATTTAAACAACATTTAATAGATTAACACACACATAAAATGAAAAGTAATATTAAACCTGCCGAGGGGAAATTAGGTATTTTAATACCTGGATTAGGCGCTGTAGCCACTACCCTGATTGCCGGCGTTGAAGCTGTAAAAAAAGGCATATCGCAACCAATAGGTTCTGTTAGCCAAATGGGTACTATCCGTTTAGGTAAAAGAACAGAAAATCGTCGTCCTAAAATTAAAGATTTTGTTCCCCTTGCCAACTTAAATGATATTGTTTTTGGTGGATGGGATGTATTTGAAGATAATGTTTTTGAATCGGCAACAAATGCCAAAGTACTTGAGGCTGGATTATTAAATACCTTAAAAGCCGAACTGGAAGTTATTAAACCAATGAAGGCTGCTTTTGACAAAAACTATGCAAAAAACCTAACCGGTACATATGTAAAAGAAGGTACCCGCTATGAACTTGCACAAGCGGTAATGGAAGATATTAAAAACTTTCAGGCTAAAAATAATTGCGATAGAGTTGTTTTGGTATGGTGCGGATCAACCGAAATATATTATGAAGCAAGTGAAATACACAGCACACTTGAAAAATTTGAACAGGCTTTAATTGACGACGACAAACGCATAGCGCCAAGTATGATTTATGCCTACGCCGCATTAAAATTAGGTGTACCATTTGCCAATGGCGCGCCTAATTTAACGGTTGATATCCCAGCTTTAATTGAACTTTCTAAAATAACAAAAACCCCTATCGCCGGTAAAGATTTTAAAACGGGCCAAACTTTAATGAAAACCATTTTGGCACCCGGCCTGGCTGCACGTGCACTGGGTGTAAACGGATGGTTCTCTACCAATATTTTAGGTAATCGTGATGGCTTAGTACTGGATGATCCGGATAACTTTAAAACTAAGGAAGTTTCAAAACTGGGTGTATTAGAAGATATTTTACGTCCGGATGAAAACCCTGATCTGTATGGAGACCTTTATCATAAAATAAGGATAAACTATTATCCTCCACATGGCGACAACAAAGAAAGCTGGGACAATATTGATATTTTTGGCTGGTTAGGTTATAAAATGCAAATTAAGATTAACTTCCTTTGCCGCGACTCCATTTTAGCTGCACCAATAGCTTTAGACCTGGCCTTATTTATTGATATGGCAAAAAGAGCAAATTTAAGTGGTATACAGGAATGGTTGTCATTTTACCTTAAATCTCCGCAAACCGCGCCAGGATTACCTGCTGAAAATGACATTTTTAAGCAATTAATTAAGTTAGAAAACACCTTACGCCATTTAATGGGCGAAGATTTGATTACACATCTGGGACTGGATTATTACGAAGACCTGGTTGAGGATGTTATTTCATAAATTAACGGCAACCGTTTTTGGCCTGGGCTATGTTGGCAAAGGGGCCGGAACGGTTGCCGCTGTTTTCTGCTGCATTTGCTGGTACCTCGCCTATGCAGGAAACTACCCTTCTCTTTATTCTTTAATTATTACTGGTATAATAATTGGTATAGGTATATGGTCAGGCAATAAGGTTGAGCCAATTTGGGGCAAAGATCATGGTCGGGTTGTAATTGATGAAGTTGCAGGTATGTGTATAAGTTTACTCTTTATTCCTGTAACCATAAAGTATGTTATATCAGCACTTATCTTATTTCGTTTTTTTGATATTTCCAAACCACTATTTATTAAGAAATTAGAATTTTTACCCGGAGGATGGGGGGTAATGATGGATGATGTGTTAGCCGGAATATATGCTAATATTTTACTTCAAACCTTTATTTGGTTTAACATTTTTATTTAGTTTATTGAATAATTATCTTTTGTACTAATTAATTATTTGACTTTTTGACCACAGAAGTTAATCATCATTTTTTTACTTTTGCGATTATTAATAAAGCAGTTGATTATTTATCGTCAAATGTAATTTGTTATAAGAAATTGTATCTAATAATAAATGAATTTTAAATATCTGAGCAAGGGGTTAATATTTTTAACTTTCTTTTTGTTTTATACTTCGTTGCTGTTTGCACAAACTACAAAGGTTAGCGGTGTAGTGACCGATGCAAGCAATAAACAGCCCCTGCCCTATGTAACGGTATCGTTTCAAGGCAGCTCCATAGGAGCGGCTACTGATAATAATGGCAGATACAGCATAAGTACAACCAATTCATACAACAATATTAAAATATCCTTTGTAGGCTATAAAGATGTTGTTTTACCTATTGTTGCCGGCAAAGAACAGGTGATTAATGTAAAACTAATTCCTGAAAGAGAAGAATTAGACGAGGTTGAGGTTAAAGGATCCAGAAAACAAAGGTATCGTAATAAAGATAATCCTGCAGTTGAACTGATACGCAAGGTAATAGCTAATAAAGAGAAAAACAGACCAGAAAGTTATAACTACGTTGAATACAGGGAGTATGACAAAATGCAATTTTCGTTTACCAATGTATCTTCAACTTTAGCGGATAAGAAGTTTTTTAGGAAATATAAATTTGTACTGGATAATCGCGACACCACAACCGTACCCGGCGTAAACTTATTGCCTATTTATATTGATGAGCGATTATCTCAATATTACTATCGCAAAAATCCTGAAAAGGATAAAACTCTTATTTTAGGCCAAAAAACAGTAGACTTTGGCGGCTCAATTGATATTGAAGGTTTAGGTTCGTTTTTTAAATATATGTATAGTAAAGTTGATATTTATGATAACAATATTAACCTGATCACTAATAACTTTTTAAGCCCTATAGCTAACGAATCGCCAACATTCTATAAATTCTTTATTACTGATACCATCACTACTGAAAACAATAGCAAATTAGTTGAACTAAGTTTTACGCCTCGTAATACTCAAGATATGCTTTTTGAGGGTAAGATATATATTACGCTTGATGGTAATTATGCAGTACAAAAAGCAAAACTGGGCATTAATAAAAACATCAACCTCAATTTTGTTAAAACAATGGAGGTAGACCTGGATTTTGAACAAAACCCGGATGGACGTTATCATTTAAGTAAAAGCAATACACTGGCAGATTTTGGTGTTACTAAAAAGAAAAAGGGTGGTTTATTTGGGATAAGGACTATTACATATAAAAATTACATTGTTAATAAGCCCCATCCGGATACTACCTATGTAAGTGAACCAGCTACTATTGCATCAGATGAAGTAAAACATAAAAGCGACCAATTTTGGGCACAAAACCGGTTAGACACGCTTACCAAAACAGAAGCCAATGTTTACAAAAACATTGATAGCCTGAGAAACATGCCTTCGTTTAAGCGTACATTAAATATTGCTACCCTTTTACTGGCAGGCTATTATTCGTTGGATAAGTTTGAAATTGGCCCTTCAAATACATTTTACAGCTTTAACCCTATTGAAGGTTTAAAACTCCGCATAGGTGGAAGGACTACTCCTGAGTTAAGCAAACGTTATTATTTTGAAACCTATGCAGCTTATGGTTTTAAGGATAAAAAATGGAAATATTTTTTAAGCGGTACCTATTCTTTAAATAATAGATCTGTTTATCAGTTTCCACAAAATTATTTAAGGGCGAGCTTTCAACGGGACACCAAAATTCCGGGTTTAAACCTGCAGTTTGTGCAGCAGGATAACTTTTTACTATCCTTTAAGCGGGGAATTAATGATAAGTACCTGTATAATGATTTTTACAAATTTGACTATGTGCACGAGTATGAAAATCATTTCTCCTATAGTTTGGAATTCAGAAACTGGAAACAGTCGCCTGCTGGGTCATTATATTTTATAAATAATAACGGTAATCTCCCCAACCTTACTACTACCGAGGCAAACTTGAATTTACGTTATGCACCGCATGAAGAATTTTACCAGGGTAAAATTTATCGTGTACCGGTGCCCAGTAAATATCCGGTATTTAGTGTAGATTATACCAGAGGATTTAAAGGTGTATTTAATGGGAGTTACAACTATCAAAACTTGCATGCCCGTATTGATAAAAGAGTATATTTATCTCAATTAGGCTATGCTGATGCATCAGTTGAAGCAAGCCATATATTTGGCCAGGTACCTTACCCCCTGCTTGATATATTTCAGGCTAACCAAACTTATGCCTATAGCCTGTACTCCTATAACTTAATGAACTTTTTAGAATTTGTAGGTGATCATTATGAATCTATAAATATTGACCAGCACTTTGTGGGTTTCTTTTTAAATAAAATTCCACTATTGAAAAAACTAAAATGGCGTGAGGTAGTTTCATTTAAAGCCGCCTGGGGTGGTCTTAGTGATTTAAATAATCCGGCATTACATCCATCATTGTACCAGTTTCCGGTTACCAGTACTGGTCAGCCCATTACTTATGCTTTAGGAGGTGTACCTTATATGGAGGGTAGTGTTGGTATCGAAAATATTTTTAAATTCTTACGGGTTGACCTGGTTAGGAGATTTGATTACCTTGATCATCCTGAAATTTCTAAATACGGTATCCGCGCGCGGGTTAAACTTGATTTTTAATATAATAAATGGAACAACAAACATCCATACGTACAAATTTGCAATTAGGTATCTATAAAGTTATTGATCCTTTTGTTAAGGTTTTGATTCGAATGGGACTTACCCCAAATGCAGTTACTACTATTGGATTTGTTTTAAATATTGGTGTGGCTGTCATATTTATTATAGGCGGCGAGGAAGGTAACCGGGGCGATTTAACCTATGTTGGCTGGGCCGGCGGTTTAATTTTATTTGCCGGGCTATTTGATATGCTTGACGGACAAGTAGCCAGGCTGGGAAATATGAAATCAACCTTTGGCGCTTTATATGATTCTGTTTTGGACAGGTATAGCGAGTTGATCATGTTTTTTGGTATTTGTTATTATTTGGTAGCCCATCATTATTTTTTAAGTTCGATATTTGCCTTTATAGCAATGATAGGTTCTATGATGGTAAGTTATGTAAGGGCACGTGCCGAAGGCCTGGGAATTGAAAGCAAAGGCGGTTTAATGCAACGGCCCGAACGTATTATTACTATTGGCGTATGTGCCATTTTATGCGGTTTAGCCTCCGTTTATATAGGTGGCGACTTTAAATTGTATGTAGCTGGAATAAAATTTCATGTTTTTGAAACCATGTCCATATTTACTATTCCAATAACCATACTTGCCGTATTAACCAATATAACTGCTTTTAAAAGACTAACAGGCGCAAGAAAAAATTTACACGATCAAGGACGAGAATAAAGCTGCGGATAAATGAGATCTCTTTTTATACTATTATCATTTTTATATATTTCCCCATTAATTACCAAATCAACACCGGGGAAATCAGTTAATCATCACGCTTTTACCTGGGAATCAAGTGATGATAAATTTCCTACTCCCCCGGATAATATAAACCGATTGTTTTTTGTGCAGCGAAACCCAAATAGCAACACCATTATTTATGAATTAAACAATAAAAATGGACTGTTAGATAAGGATAACCCTATACATGTGTATTGGCTCAGATACGCGGATAAAGGCCAAAAGGAGGAGTTGAGTTATATTCAACGTAAATTTGCCTACGGCTTAATAACAAAACCACTAAGTAATGATCAGTATGATGTAAGATTTGTATCCTACAAAAAATTTCCGCTTACTTTAATGAAGTCAGTAGATGGGAAATATCATATTTTTGCAAAAATTGCGCAAAAACAAATCATCCTTGATCGTATCTTTGTAAAAATTGAAGGTGGGTCTTTTTGGCTTCCAAATGTGGTATATGTGGAATTAAAAGGCATTGACCCTTCAACAGGCAGAGAAATTACAGAACATTTTAAACCCTGAAGAATCATGAAAAAAAATTACATATCTAATTCGCAAGAATCTGTACGAATGTTTAAGAGCGACTTTTTAGAGAGTCTTTCTAAAGTTCATTTTCTTGTTCCTGTGTTTATTTTTGTACCTGTAATAGGCTATTTTATATATAACGCTTTTAAATACAACCTGGGTATTTTTACTTTTTTTGGATTATTTATAGGCGGTCTTTTCATTTGGACGCTGGTTGAATATATAATGCATCGCTTTTTGTTTCATTATATGCCTCCTGATAAACCCTGGGCGCAGCGATTGCATTTTATTTTTCATGGGGTTCATCATGATTATCCAAGTGATGCCAAAAGGTTGGTATTACCGCCTTCTATTAGCATTCCTTTAGCTGCTGTTTTTTATTTTTTATTTAATGCCATTTTACCGGCTAATTATATCTATGGCTTTTTTCCTGCATTTTTATTAGGTTATCTTTTTTATGATGAATCACATTACGCCATTCATCATTTCAACTTTAAAGGCAAAATTTGGAAAAAAATAAAACAACACCATATGCTTCATCATTACGCTGATCCGGGCAAAGGGTATGGCGTAAGCTCTCCTCTTTGGGATAAAATATTCCGTTCAGATTTTATTAAAAAATAGCATGAACTATGATGTTGATATAAAGTCAACAGTTAATCTAAAATCTGTTATAACTGTTTCTCTTTTATCTATAGCTTATTTATTACTTTCCTGTTGGGTAGTTGGTTATAAATCAGACCAGGTGGTATTAATAATTATTTTTAATACCCTGTTTTACCTGTCGTCAATCACGCGCAAGTTTATTTTAGGCTTTTCAGTATTTATTGTTTATTGGATCATATTTGATTATATGAAGGCCATACCTAATTATACTTTTAACCGCGTACATATAGCGGATATTTATCATTTGGAAAAAAAGCTTTTCGGTATCCGTTTTAACGGTAACATCATTACTCCAAACGAATACTGGCGAGCAAACGGAACTACGACTTTAGATATTATTGGCGGCATATTTTACCTTTGCTGGATACCTGTACCACTTACTTTTGCCGCTTTTTTATTTTTCAAAAATCGAAAAGATTTTTTGTCATTCGCATTAACATTTTTCCTGGTTAATTTACTGGGTTTTGTTATATATTACCTTTTTCCAACTGCACCACCATGGTATGTATATGAGCATGGGTTTGTTTTTAATGCGTCCACACCTGGAAATACCGGTGGGCTTGCTAAGTTTGATGCTTATTTTAATATAAGCATTTTTAAATCCATATACGCCAAAGGTTCCAATGTTTTTGCCGCTATGCCATCATTACATTCGGCTTATCCTATTATTGTAATGTATTACGGGCTAAAAAACAGACTGGGCCGTATCAATATTGCTTTGGCTATTGTAATGGTTGGTATTTGGCTTACTGCAATATATACCAGTCATCATTATATACTGGATGTAATGGCAGGCATACTTTGCGCTATAATTGGTATTAGCATTTTTAATGTTTTGTTTAATAAGGTATCCTTTTTAAACAGGCTGTTAACCAATTACAGCGCGTATATACAATAATCAGCAATTAGCCTATGTACTATTTAGGGGTCACTTTTGCTTTATTTAAAATAAAGCTCCTTTAGTGCCGGCCGCTTTTATTCTATAAGCACCTATAATTACCGCTATTTTAATCAGCCTCATATTCAGGCATGTTATTTGAATATAGTAGCGTAGCAATAATACGCTGTTATATTTTTATGAAGAAATTAGCTTTACTTATACTATTATCCGCATATAAATTCTCTGCGTTTTCAATGGTTCGCGATAGTATTGATCAAAAACCACCTGTTGCTTATAGTCCTGTTGATAGTCTTCAACAGGAATTAAGAAAAATAACAAGCGATACATCCAAAGCAGGCATTTATACACAAATAGCAGCGCAATATTTAAATTACGATACCATCAGCAATAGAAAATTAAAGTCCAATTATCAAAACAAGGCACTTGATTATACCATGCTGGCGTTGCATGGGTATTCTAAATATAACGATACATTGGGCTTGCGTATCTGCTTTAATAATCTGGCTAAAGTTTATCGATCACAAAAAAGATATAGCCAGGCAAAATGGTTCATATTACAGTCAAATACTATTTCCCGTTCTATAAATGATGTACCTAACATTATTTCATCATTAACTGAACTGGCTGGTATAAAAATGGAAATTAAAGATTACACCTTAGCCAAAAGAGATTTGAATGAGGCATTAAAATTATCTGCTGTCAATCGTTACCCCAGGAGCGAATCTGTTGTACAGCAAAGCTATGCTTTACTATATAGTCATCTAAAGAACTATACTATGGAAGCGGCTGCAATGAAAAGGCATAATTTTATAGAAGATAGTTTACGAAAAGGCGAAGAAGCGCAGCTGATAGCAAAACTTAATACACAGGAGGTGGCTCAGCGGAAAAAAAAATTCAGTACGATAAGTTACAAGAAAGTTTACAAAACCAACTCTTCAAAAAGAACAGCCTCAATATAATTCTTATAATCGTAACAGGTCTCATAACTATAGTTGTTATTTTATTTTTTAAACGTAAGAGATCGCGTAGACGCAAAAGACGATATTAAACTACAAGCGCTGTACATGGTCTTATATAAATATGAAACAATTGATTTTAGGCAGCATTTTAACTTTCGTTTTATTACTTCCGGTTAAATTATTTAGTCAGCAGAAAGCTAACCAACAATTTAAAGAGGAGTTTTTAGACCGGATTAACCGTACCCGTGAGCAAGGCTGTAACTGCGGGACAACTTACATGCGTCCGGTAGCACCCCTGGTATGGAATGACCAGCTGGAAAGTGCCGCGCTGGGTCATGCACGTGACATGGCCAAACACAAATATTTTAGTCATACCAGTAGAAACGGCCGTACTGCTGCTGAAAGGGTTATGGCAGCCGGCTATGGGTATAAAGGCTATAAAAGTTATACAATTGGCGAAAATATAGCTGTTGGCCAGCAAAGCATAGCTGAAGTGATGACTGGTTGGTTTAAAAGTGAAGAGCATTGTAAAAACCTGATGAACCCCGATTTTAAAGAAGTTGGCGTAGCACAATATAACAACTACTGGGTACAGGATTTTGGCGGAAGAGAAGCTTTTTCAGCTGAACAGCAGAGGTTAATTAACAGTGGCAAAGCCCGGATAATTCAAAAAAGAGTGCCTTAAAGTAAATACAAATGGGCAGGTCTTTTTAGATATACTCGTCTACCTCTATCTCATCCTCGTTTTTCATCTCCACACTTCTTAACTGCCAATAAACAGATTGCAGGCTATCATTATATTTTATAAGTTGTAATAAATCTACTAATTCTTCTTCGGTAATGATTAATGTAGTTTGCATGGGTGTAAGATATATATAGACATTTTATTTATAACGTATATAGCTTAATAATAATGCCCTGACTAAATTTATAATTAACTTTATTTCTTATTTTATTCAACTTACTATACTCTTAGTTAAGAATAGGTATTGATATAACATTTATTAAAAATGATTGTTTTACAAAGTGATCCTTCCAGGCATATTATTTTTATGCTGATCCCTTGTAAGGATAAAAATGCCTATCTTATTAAACCTTTGTGTACTGTTTGGGAGAAGTACAACCAAAAATAAAAAAGTGGGTATACTAACTATTGCTGTACAAACCTATTTAAGGTAACCAAATTCCGCACTGCTTCGCCCATGGTATTATTGAAATAAACATAAACTGTTTTTCCTTCGGCCTGCCATTCTTTGATATAACTGGCATATTCTGCTAAAAAATCTTCTGTATAGCTTCCGCGGTAACCGCCATTTGGCCCATGAAAACGCAGGTATATAAAATCGGATGCTGTTTCCATTAAGGGCGCAGCAGATGCTGGTAAATCATGCAAAACCATGCCCATTTGATAATAATCCAATAGTTCATAAATTTCCTCCTGATACCAGGAACGGTTCCTGAATTCTACCGCAATCTTCCAGGCGCTATTACTATTTTCCTGCTGCAGTTGCATTAACAGGTTTTCCAATTGTACTGCATTTATAGACAAACTTGGAGGAAACTGTACCAGCAAACACCCTTTTTTTTCTCCTACCGCTGCAATAGTTTGCATAAAACGGGAAAGTGCCTCTGCTTCGAAAGCCAATTCTTTATAATGAGTAATCTCTTTCCAAAGCTTAAAGGTAAAACGAAAATAGTCAGGAACTTCAGCTGCCCATTTTTGAACCGTTCGTGCCATTGGCAATTTATAAAAGGAACTGTTAACCTCCACACTGTTAAACAGGGATGCATAATAGGTAAGCCTGCTTGTAATTTGATATTCAGGAGGGAACAAACTTTTATTAGATACCGGTAACACTACATTGCTGGTGCCTGAATAACAGCTACCCTTATCAACCTGTAGTTCATCCATCCATTATACCAAGGGTTCCTGAGGCTCTGTTGTAGTTTTTGCTGTATTAAATCGCTTTAAATTTTCAGCTACCTGATCTATTGTTTGCTCTGCCTGTTGTTTGGCTTTTTCCATCCATTCAGGGGCACTTTCGGTGAGTTCGTCCAGGATAGAAGTTCCGTCAGATCTTTTTTTGGTGATATAGTTGATACCATAGGCTACTGCTGCACCTATGATCGCGTATTTAAATATGCTCATAACTGGTTTTTTTATAAATGGAAGCAAGTATAATGCCAGTAAGTTTAAGAGCAGGATGAAAGCTTTAATTAAATTGAATAATCAATAACTAAATCTAACCAGTAGATCAATTACTACATACTTACGAGGCTTAAGGGCTTCGCAAGTATGTATATAGGTAATTGAAGATATTAATAATAGAGCTATTTTGTAGTAAATTTATATATAGTCTGTGTTTTATAAACCTGACCTGGTTTAAGTATTGTTGAAGCAAATGCTGGCTGGTTAGGAGCATCAGGAAAATGTTGTGTTTCCATAGCAAATGCTGTACGGTGATCATCTTTTTGGCCACCGCGTATAGTATTTTTACCAGCCATAAAGTTACCGGTGTAAAATTGCAAACCAGGTTCATCTGTGTAAACCTGCATCTCAATACCACTTTTATCGCCGGTTACTGTTGCAACAGGTGTATTGATGTCATGCTTATTTAAAGCGAAGTTATGATCATATCCGGGACCGTATTTTATTTGCTGATTATCCACATCAATATCCTTGCCGATGGTTTTAGCAGTGGTAAAATCAAAAGGTGTTCCTTTAACCGGTTCCAGTTTTCCTGTTGGTATTAAAGTTTTATCAACGGGGGTAAAATTATCAGCATCAATTTGTACTGTATGGTCTAATATGGTACCGCTCCCTTCCCCATTCAAATTAAAATAAGAATGATTGGTCAGGTTAACCACAGTTGTTTTATCGGTAGTAGCTTCATAGCTAATTTGAATGGCATTATCATCTGTTAAATGATAAGTCACTTTGGTTTTCAGATTACCCGGAAAGCCTTCTTCCATATCCTTTGACAGATAGGTAAGCTGTACAGTTTGAGGATCAACCTGTTTGCCGTCCCATACTACATTATTAAACCCTTTTTTACCGCCATGTAGTGTATTGGGGCCATCGTTTTTAAACAAGGGGTATTCTTTACCATCCAACGTAAATTTACCCTTGGCTATCCTGTTTCCATAACGGCCTATTGTGGCACCATAATACGAACTTGCTGCTTTTTGAAAGCCTTCAATATTATCAAAACCTAATACCACGCTTATTAATTTGCCTGCTTTATCCGGAACCAATGCACTTACTAAATGCCCGCCATAGTTACTTACAGCCACTTCCATGCCTTTTTTATTTTTTAATACATATAAGTGGGTTGGTTTACCGTCTATTGTTTTTTCAAATCCGGATGCAGCTGGTAAAGCTGCCTGAGCGGTAGTATCTGCCATAGTTGTTTTGCTGTTTTTTGATGATGGTTGACTACAAGATGCCAAAGATAATATACAGGCTGGTAATATTATTGCTGACAGGTGCTTAATTGTTAGATGCATATGAATTGTTTTTTAGGTAATTTCTATAATTGTTTATCAGTTTATACTATATTCCTATCAAACCCAAGCATAAATGATTAATTTATCATGCAGAACAGTTGTACAGGTTAATAAAGTATGAGTTGCCTTTAGGTTAATTCAAAAATGATAAAAATAATTGTAAAAACTACATTTTTAAATCAGCAAAAAAAAACTGACTTAAAAATCAAATCCACCCAGATCAATTACTGCAGAATCACAAACATACGTAGGTACAATTCCCGTAGCGGTCATTCTTGTTTCCGCATCTATTGGCTGTGTATTACCGGATAATACCAGTACAGTATCTAAACCAAATTTATTACCACCTAAAATATCAGTATGCAGGGTATCTCCCACCATCACAATTTCTTTTTTACTAACTGCCCTATGATCTCGTATAAGGTCATACGCAAACATAAACACTTGCGAATCCGGCTTGCCAAAACGTATAAATTCTTTACCTACAATATTTTCAATCATGTTAGCCAGTCCGCCAATTGCAATAGACACATCATGTATCGTAACCGGATAAGCATTGTCGGTATTGGCTACAATAACCGGAATGGTGCGCTTGCGCAGTATATTAACCGCTTTATTCAAATCATCGCACCAGTTAAATCCTTCGTCATCTAAAAATATCAGGGCATTAACTTTGTCTATATTACTTTGGTCAATTTGGCTCACCGGTAAGGGATGTAATCCGGAACTTTCAATATAATGAGCAGAATCTTCAGTGCCCAGATAGGCAACAATCCCGTCATTTACTTTCAAATCCAGGTATTCTTTGGTTAACATGCCCGATGAAACGATGCGATCATGTGTGATAGCAGTAAGCCCTAATTTATGATAGGAGCTTGCCAGTTGTGAGGGGCTTCTGGAAGCATCATTAGTAACTATATAAAATTCCTTGTTTTGCTGTTTAAGGTATTCAAATGTCCTTTCAATGCCCGGTACCAGGCCTTTGTAATTTTTAATTACTCCAAAAGCGTCAAAAAATATAATGTTGTATTGATCAATTATAGATTTAAAGTTGTCAATTCGGCGCATGGAGTATTTGTTAGTTGTAACCGTTGTAAAAATATAATAGTTTTAATAAAAGGATCATGTTATGCAATAAGCAATACTAATTACGGCTAACTTAACTTCAATGCTTCTATTATTTTTTCAGCATTAAAATCTCTGTCTACTGATGGCAGGTAGATTTCAAACGCTTCGGCCTGCAATTTTTTAGCATACTGCGGACTAAAGAAATATTTGCCATCCTTAATAACGTAATTTAAAATGAAAAATCGATAAATCTCTTTCAGAAAACGAATTTCATTGGCCGTTAAAGGGTTAACCTTATGATATTCCTTTAAAAAAATAATAAACCGGTCTTCCATCAGCGGATCAATTAAATAGCTGAATACTGTACGGTCGCCAACATCTGATACTACCCGGCTTAAAAAATAAAAATCCAATATCCGGTAACTCATCCTGAACCAGTCATAATCCCACCGTGAATACAATTCCAAATTTGGATAGACAGAAAAGTTCCCGATGTTCCAGTCAATAAATACAGGTATGATCTCAAATGAGTTCATGTTATATTTTGACCTGTTTTTAAGGAACATCTCGCAATGATATTTTAAAAAATCAGCCTGCATAGCCGTTCCAAATTGCTTTTCATTAGTTTCCAGCTGATGAAGCAATGCATAGATATCTGTTCGTAATGTTTTGGAAGATTTTGGCAACACATTTTTTGTCCGGGCACAGGCTTTATGAAACTTGCCTATTTGCTGACCCAACTTACGGATATGATGTTCCTCCAGTCTTCGGGGCAATCGTTCATATATGCGTGTAGGATTATAAAAAACAACCCATGCGTCGGTTTTACCTTGTTTATAATGATAAATGTAAACCCGGTTATTTTTTAACAATGATTTTGCCAGCAGGTTTTCAAATGGATAAAGCAGGTTGTTAGACAGGCTATGGATAATACGATGATCTTCCTTAAAATACTCATACTTACCAAAGTGAGAAATTTTAGCAATAATGATATCATCATCATCAAATGTTATGCGAAATACATGATTTGTTGAAACATTTGCACTAATATCTTCAATTGTCCTGATTTTTTTTGACGAGTCATACTCTTCCCATGCTTTTGTTATAATAGTTGTTTGAAGCTGGGTCAAAACATTACTAGGTTCGGTTGTACTTATAGTTTCTATATTCACAATGCTTTCTATTTGGCCGAATCACAATTAACAGGTTATCTGTTAACCCTGGTTCAGACTATATTATTTCAAAATATCTTTTCAACTCCCAATCAGTTACACTTTTTGCGAATTGTTTACACTCCCATAGGCGTGTTTGTACAAAATGTTCCACAAAAGGCTCACCAAATAATTCTTTGGCTACAGCCGAGTTCTTCATAGCCACAGAAGCATCATGCAAACTTGAAGTGATCCTGCCACTTTTTAGATCCTGGTAACCATTACCCTTTGTAGCAGGTATTTCTAAAGCCAGTTTATTTTTTATACCATATAGTCCTGATGCCAGTGCCGCGGCCATGCCCAGGTATGGGTTATTATCTGCACCTGGTATCCGTGTTTCCAGCCGGGTATAAGCCGGTGAAGAATTTAAAACACGAAAGGCTGTAGTGCGGTTCTCAACGGCCCAGGTTATGGTAGTTGGCGCCCATGCACCTTCAATTAAGCGTTTGTAACTGTTAATAGTAGGTGCAAACATAGGCAGAATATGAGGCAGGCAATATAACTGTCCGGCCAGGTAATGTTTATGAAGATCGCTCATGCTATCGGGATCATCTGCACTATGAAACAGGTTTTCAGTCTGATCTTTGTTCCACAAACTTTGATGAATATGGCCACCGCAGCCCGGCAAATCCTCGTTCCATTTGGCCATAAAAGTTGCCATTATGCCGTGTTTATAAGAAATTTCTTTAATTGCAGTTTTTAGTAATACAGCTCTGTCTGCAGCTTCAATAATGTGCGAATGCAGTATGGCTGCTTCATATACTCCGGGGCCGGTTTCTGTATGCAAACCCTCAAGCGGGATATTAAACTGCATTAATAAATTAAACAGGTCGTTATAAAATTCACTGTTCTCGGAGGTGCGCAAAATAGAATAGCCAAACATACCCGGAGTTAATGGCTGTAACCCGGTAAATGATTTATCCTGTAAAGTTTGCGGTGTTTCCCTAAAGTTGAACCATTCAAATTCCTGGGCAAATTCCGGATGGAAACCCATTCCCTCACATTGCGCGGCAATACGTTTTAATAAACTGCGCGGACAAGCAGGTACATCATTGCCATCCGGATTGCTAAAATCTCCTAAAAAGAATGGCACATTTTCCTGCCACGGGATTGTACGAAATGTAGAAAGATCAATACGGCATGACCTATCAGGATAACCTGTGTGCCAGCCGGTTAACTGTACATTATCATAACAACTATCACTGCTATCCCACCCAAATACCACATCACAAAAACCATATCCGCTTTGTAAGCCGTCTGTGAATTTTTTATGGTGTATTAATTTACCACGTAAAATGCCATCAATATCTGCAAATGCAAATTTTATTTTTTGTATGTTATTTTCCTGTAGATAGGTGGTGATCTGATGCTCGTTCATAAGTAGTAGATACAAAAATCCATCAATATTAAGCAAGATAATGCAGATTGAGAATAGATATGCCCAAAAAGATAGCTTTGTGTGTAAAACTATATTAGATTTACTAAGTTTTAGAAACCTCTTAAATCTTTTGAAATAATTATATTAGTGTCATGCTTAATCAATTCCTTTTTGTTTACGGTACATTGTTAGAATCAGGTAATGAATTTGCTTTGTATCTTCAAAACAACTCCACTGTTTATGCCAAAGGGAAATTTAAGGGCAGACTGTATGATATTGACAAATATCCGGGTGCTGTGGATGATCCTGATTATGAATATGATGTATATGGCAGTATTTGTTTGCTAAAAAATCCTTCTGCTGCATTAAAACACATTGACCAGTATGAAGGATTTGGCATCGGCCAACCCCAACCCTATTTATTTATAAGGAAATTAATAAAAGCAGTAACAGATCAAGGGCTTATAACATGTTGGGTATATATCTATAATTTGCCTATAACCGGTCTTCATCAAATTAGTTCGGGAGATTATCTGACTTATAAAGAGGATAAAAAAAATCCCTCTGACTTTTGAATCAGAGGGATAATTATAATAAGCTATTGGTTAAGATTAAACTTTAGCTGATTTTACAGTTTTGATGATCACTGCAGCAACTTTATACGGATCGGCCGCTGAATTTGGACGACGATCTTCTAAATAACCACTCCATCCATGATCAACCGTATATAATGGGATACGAATTGAAGCACCACGATCAGATACACCATAGCTAAAATCGTTTATAGAAGCCGTTTCATGTTTACCTGTTAAACGCAGGTGATTATCAGCACCATAAACAGCCACACATTCAGCAACAGCCGGACGGAAAGCTTCACATATCGCATCGAAAGTTGCTTTGCTTGCAGCTGTTCTCAACGTAGTATTGGAGAAGTTAGCGTGCATACCTGAACCGTTCCAATCTAATTCGCCCAATGGTTTGCAATGCCAGTTAATAGAAACGCCATGAGCTTCGCCCACTCTTTCTAATAAATAACGGGCAACCCATATCTGGTCACCTGCTTCTTTAGCTCCTTTTGCAAATATTTGAAATTCCCACTGACCGGCAGCAACTTCAGCGTTGATACCTTCCACATTAAGGCCTGCTTCTAAACACAAATCCAGATGTTCTTCAACAATATCTCTTCCATAAGCATTGTTTGCGCCTACTGAACAGTAGTAAGGGCCCTGAGGGGCAGGGTAACCACCAGCCGGGAAACCAAGTGGTTTGTTGGTTTCAGGATCCCATAAAAAGTATTCCTGCTCAAATCCAAACCAAAAATCATTATCATCATCTTGTATAAGTGCACGGCCATTTGACTCATGCGCCTTACCTTTTGAATCTAATACTTCGCACATTACCAGGTAAGCATCAATTCGTCCGGGATCTTTACAAATAAAAACGGGTTTTAAAACGCAATCAGACGAACCACCCGGAGCCTGCTCGGTTGATGAACCATCAAAGCTCCAAAGCGGGCAATCTTCTAATTTACCGCTGAAATCTTTTTCAATTTTTGTTTTACTGCGAAGGCTTTGTGTTGGTTTATAACCGTCAAGCCAAATGTACTCAAGTTTTGCTGCCATTGTTTACTAATTTGTAATGTTGGATTTTAAAAATAGTAATTTTTTTTATGGTTCTTTACTATTATTGGGGCAAATTTATATTATTATTTCTATTTTCTAAACTTTTATGCAATCAACCCTAAAAAAATTAAAAAATTAAAACAATTATAATTTAATCTTCTTAAGATAGGATAATATTAGCCAAAAATGAATAAATTGTATGTATATTTTCCATTTTCGCAAATAATTATTTAACAATTGCTTCATATAATACTTGAAAATCAAAATAAACCCCATTAAATAATATCCTTATTAAATGTCATAAAAGTTTATTTATACTCGCAAAAGCAAGTATTTTATAAATTTTTCTTAAAATTGCGAGCAATTTAATTGCATTCTATAAATCAAACCATCATGAGCCGCCTTCTAAAAAAGGCTACTCATCATAGCTTAATAACAAATAAAAAAATAAATTAAATACTATGAAAATAACAGTGGTTGGCGCCGGAGCTGTAGGCGCCACTTGTGCGGATAACATCGCCAGGAAAGAATTAGCAGAAGAATTAATATTATTAGACATCAGGGAAGGTTTTGCTGAAGGCAAGGCGATAGATATGATGCAAACTTCTGCCCTATTAGGTTTTGACACCAAGATAAAAGGTGTTACTAATGATTATGCAGCCACGGCAGATTCTGAAGTGGTAGTAATCACCTCCGGCCTTCCCCGCAAACCGGGAATGACTCGCGAGGAACTGATAGGCACCAATGCTAATATTGTAAAAAGTGTTACCGAAAATATTTTAAAGTATTCACCCAATACCATTATCATCGTTGTATCTAACCCGATGGATACAATGAATTACCTGACCTTAAAAACTTCAGGTTTGCCTAAAAACCGTATTTTAGGTATGGGTGGTGCGCTGGACTCATCAAGGTTTAAATATTATCTGAGCCAGGAACTGGGCTGCTCTCCTGCAGACCTGAACGCGGTTGTTATTGGCGGCCATGGTGATACTACTATGATCCCTTTAATTAACCACGCAACCTGGAACAGCATTCCGGTTACCCAGTTTTTAAGCAAAGAACAGCAGGATAAAGTAGTTGCCGATACCATGGTAGGTGGTGCTACATTAACCAAACTGATCGGTACATCTGCCTGGTATGCACCGGGAGCAGGTACTATGGCTATGGTAGAAAGCATTGTACGTGATGAGAAAAAAATGATCTCATGCGGTGTTTACTTAGATGGCGAATATGGACAAAAAGATATCTCCTTAGTTGTTCC
>JAQBOY010000034.1 GCA_028287805.1 Mucilaginibacter sp. | reverse complement strand
CCGCACTGGCCTGCCATCCACCTGTTATACGCCCTGAAAAGGATATGTTGGTAAAATCCTTTTGATATAGTTTTTCATAATTCTGCCGTTCGAGCAAGCTATACAGAGAATTTATAAAAGGCGAAATGGGTACATGATTATTCAGATCCACTACATCCGAGCCTGCGTTGATGTTTAACCGGAACGTTTTTACCGGTAACGTGGCATTAATACTGCCGTTTAATAAATGATTGGAAAATCCATACCGCACCTTTGCCCCTAACTGCATATAACGGTTGGTTACCGTATCAATCTGTTTGGTAAATGACGCGCCATAATTCAGGGCAAAACCTTCAACCGTATTATATAGCAGCGAACCTAATAGGGAGTCGAAGTGATAATATTCTTTTTTGTAACGGTTCCGGGTGTTAATGCCGCCCATTAACAGGCTTGAAAATTTGAATTTATTATGCACCCTGTCAAGCGAGTCTAAATATTCTTTGGATTCACGCCTTTTAGCCAGTTTATCTTTTTTAATATAATCTGTTTTTTCTTCTTCCGTAAGCGGGATTGGCCTTTCCTGTTCCCAATATGCCGAATCCTTTTTATTTACCTGCTTAGTAATGCGTAATACTTCGGCAAATTCCTTTTTATTAAAGGTTGGATTAAGGTCGTAGTTTTTATATACCGAGATAAAATATCCGCCAAACTTAAAGCCGAATATCCCGCCGGTAAATTCAAGTTTTGATGAAGAGGTCATCCAGGTTTTATTGCCTACCGGAAAAAACTGCTGATCGACTTTTAAAGTATCAACAAAATTAATGTTTGCTTTTTTGGTAATGTAAAGGTTAAGGCCATATATGCGCCAGCTATTCTTTAATATATAAATAATGCCCTGAAAGCAGGGGTCATAATTGCGTTTTGGGGTTACCCGTATTTTGCAGATAGTTTCGCCATTCTCAACGCTTTCGCCCAGTAATTTATAGTTGTAATACAACATCGCGTCCTGGGCAACGGGCGATACCAGCGGGCGGTTGCTTATTTCGGGCCAGTCTTCTGAATTTTCATAAAAGTTAACCTTCATATCTGTGGCACGGTTAAAGCTAAAGGCACGGTTTCGGCCCGATACCTTTGATGAAATCATCTCCTCGTGCACATTATTCGGGTATTGGTAACTGTACTTTGATTCAGATTCAGACAAGTAGACAATACCGCGCCGGTTAGAGTCGAGGCCTATTTCGCGGCCAACCTGGTCAATGTCCCGGCCTAAAAACTTTTTCGGAGCTGCAAGCAGTTTTTGTAAGCCCTTAATATAAACTTCGCAGGTATAGGCTTTAACTTCATTTAAATAAGTTTTGCGTTTTTTTATGGCCTTGCGCATGATGGAATAGGCAGGGTCTTCCCCCGAGTAAATGGTAACATCCTTTAACTGGTAATTTTCAGTGATCAGGGTTACATTAACTATCTGGCTGGTTTTAATAGCTAATTTCCGGCTTTCCTGGTGGTAACCTACCGCTTTATACAATACTTCATACTCACCTGGTTTTACTTGCAGCGAATATTCACCTTCGCTGTTAGCAGAGGTGCCTATGGTAGTATTTTTAACATAAATACTTGCAAAGGGTATAAGTTGAGATTTTTCGTCCTTTATTTTACCGCTTATAGTTAGCTGAGCATAGGTATTAACACTTAAAAACAGTACACCTAACAGTGATAGGGCTAATTTCATTTAGCTTGTGGGGTTTATGCTAATATGGATTATTTTTTTGAAAAAGCAGATATAAGCAGGTTGTTAATAATTGTTAAACTAAGATTTATAGGATTTGGGGATTGTAGGATATTTGAAAATATATTAATTGATTAAGGTGTAATCATTAAATTCCTTAAATCCTGTAATCTTAGTTCATCTCTTGGTTCAGACAATCATCCCCAGCAGCTCCTCATCACTGATGATCGGAATATTCAGTTTGGTGGCTTTTTCCAGTTTGGAAGGCCCCATATTATCTCCGGCTACCAGGTAATTGAGTTTAGGGGATATGCTGCTCAGTATTTTACCGCCATTTTGTTCAATGATGTCCTTCAACTCATCCCTTGAATACTTTTCAAATACGCCGGATATAATAAAACTTTTACCGGCAAGCAGATCGCTATGCAGCGTTACTTCTTTTTCTTCGGCAACAAATTGCAAGCCCTGTGCTTTTAGTTTTTGAATTTCTTCCAGGTGTTTAGGGTTGCTGAAATATTCTATGAGGCTATGTGCTATGCGTTCGCCAATTTCTTCGGCTACTACCAATTCCTCAAAGGTGGCCGCAATTAAATTATCAATAGTTTTAAAATGGATAGTTAGCTTTTTAGCCACGGTTTCGCCAATATAGCGGATGCCTAAGCCAAACAATACCTTTTCAAAAGGCATCTGTTTCGACTTTTCAATACCCTCCAGCATGTTATTGATGGATTTTTCGCCAAAGCGCTCCATCTTTTTTAATTTATCAACATGCTGATGCAGTGCATAAATATCACTAATATGGCGGATAAATCCACGCTGATAAAAGGCTTCGATAGTTTCATCGCCCAGGCCATCAATATTCATTGCTTTACGGCCAATAAAGTGTTGCATTTTACCTACTATCTGCGGCGGGCAACCTTCATCATTAGGGCAATAAAAGGCAGCTTCGCCCTCCTGCCTTTTTAATGGCGTATTACAAGCCGGGCAATTGGTAATATAATCAATAGCAGGAGCAGACGCATCACGTTTATCTAAATTCACGCTGATGATCTTAGGAATGATCTCGCCGCCTTTTTCTACAAAAACCCAATCGCCTTCATGCAAGTCTAAACGCAGCATTTCGTTGGCATTATGCAATGTTGCGCGTTTTACCGTTGTGCCTGCCAGTAATACCGGTTTTAAATTGGCTACCGGCGTAACCGCGCCTGTACGGCCAACCTGGTAATTTACGCTCAACAGTTCGGTTTGTACACGTTCAGCTTTAAATTTATAGGAAATAGCCCAGCGCGGGGATTTAGCTGTAAAACCAAGTTCCTGCTGTTGATTAAAATTATTTACTTTAATTACAATACCATCAATGTCATAGCTAAGATCAAAGCGTTTTTTATCCCATAAGGCAATAAATGCAAATACATCATTAATACTGCTGCAAAGCTCGCTGTGTTCATTCACATGGAATCCCCAGCTTTTTACGGCCTGCAGGCTTTCCCAATGGGTTTTAAACAAGGGCTTATCGGTATACAGAAAGTATAAAAAACAATCCAGCGGACGTTTAGCAACTTCTGCCGAGTCCTGCATTTTAATAGTTCCCGAAGCAAAGTTGCGGGGATTGGCATAAGGCGGTTCACCATTTTCTACCCGTTCATTATTTAAACGTTCAAAAGCTTTAAGGTGCATAAACACTTCACCGCGTATCTCAAAATGCTCAGGGTAATTACCCTGTTTTAGCTTTTTTGGAATAGTATTAATAGTACGTACATTGGTGGTCACCTCATCGCCCTGCACGCCGTCACCACGGGTAACGGCCCTAATCAGTTTGCCATCTTCATAAGTTAGGCTCATGGAAAGGCCGTCAAACTTCAGTTCGCATACATATTCAAAATTATCGCCGATAGCTTTGCGGATACGCTGATCAAAATCAAGCAATTCCTGTTCATTATAAGTATTACCTAATGACAGCATAGGCCATTTATGTTTAACCGTAACAAACTCTTTGGTAATATCTCCGCCTACTTTTTGTGTGGGCGAATCAGGGTCAGCAAATTCAGGAAATTGTTTTTCGAGCGCGGTTAGCGTCTCCAGTTTTTTATCAAATTCAAAATCGGATATAACAGGCATAGCCAGCACATAGTAATTATAACTATGTTGTTTTAACTCTGCTGTTAAGGATTCTATCTGGGTTTTAGCTTCTGCCGGTGACATGGAGCGAAGATAGTAATTTTGGTTTAGTGATTAAATGAGTAATAGCCGCCTTAATTTTCAATTTATATATTAGTGCTGATTTTTTCGCCCACATTTACGACCTTTATAATCTTTATAATTTACAATTACCGATGATAAAACATTTAGACATTACCGTAAAAGGTAAAGTGCAGGGCGTATTTTACAGGGCGTCGACGAAAGCCGTTGCTGACCAGTTAGGTGTAAGAGGGACGGCAAAAAATTTGCCCGATGGGGATGTTTTTATTGAGGCCGAAGCCGATGAGCCTACATTAGATATGTTTTTAGACTGGTGCCATGAAGGCCCGGAAAATGCTTCGGTAACTTCTGTTGAAAGCCATGAAGGCGAATTAAAAAACTATCGTAATTTTGAAGTATTAAAAAGGGGATTATTTAAATCATAGTCCATCACTTAATTATATATAACTATTGTCAACAGCTAAAAAATTTGCCGGGCAAACCGCCATATATGGTATAAGTACTATTGCTCAACGCTTATTAAGTTCGTTACTCACACCACTATACACCACTGCATACCGTCCTTCGGTATACAGTATATTTAGTACCATGTTCAGCTATGCCTCTATTTTGCAGGCTATATTGGCTTTTGGCATGGAAACCACTTTTTTCAGGTACCTGAATAAATTTTCAGAGAATAAAAAGCAGGTATATAATAATGGCTTTTGGGTAGTGTTTATGATGTCGGTAGTGTTTTTATTGCTAACACTTCCATTTACACATTCAATTGCAGGTTTTATAAAAATTGGTAAAGACACACCTCAGCAGGAGTTTGAGAAATATATAAAGTATTTTATCGGGATACTTATTTTGGACGCATGGTGTGTAATTCCATTTGCCAAACTAAGGGCGGATGGCAGGCCTGTTAAATATGGGGCAATTAAGGTTGTGAATATCGTTATCATGTTTTCATTAAACCTGATTTTTATATTTCTGATACCGTATTTAATTAAACATAATTTACCCGGAGCGGACTGGTGCAGGCAATGGTTTACACCTGGCTGGATAGGGTATGTTTTTTTATCAAACCTGGTGGCCAGTTTTGTAACGTTGTTATTATTGTTACCGGAATTACTGCAAATAAAATTGGTATTTGATAGCAACTTGTTTAAGGATATGCTAATTTACAGTTGGCCTATCCTAGTAGCTAATTTATCCTATATTATTAATGAGAATCTGGATAAGCTATTGTTGGGTAAATTACTTCCTGACAATATTAGTGAGCATGAACTTGGGGTTTATTCAGGCTGTGCACGAATATCTATATTCCTTAGTATTTTTATACAGGCTTTTAGATTGGGAGCAGAGCCTTTCTTTTTTAGCCATGCAAAAAATAAAAACTCCGGACAAACCTATGCTCGTATTATGGATTATTTTGTGATAATGGTGTGCCTGATATTTGTTGGAGTTGTTGCTAACATTCAAATATTAAAATACTATGTAAATAACAAATCCTATTGGGAGGGATTGGATGTTGTGCCGCCATTACTTTTTGGCTATGTGAGTCTGGGTATCTACATGAATTTGTCTGTATGGTATAAATTATCCGATCAAACCAAATACGGGTTATATATATCCGGGGTTGGCGCTATATTAACTATTGTGCTCAATGTGCTTTTTATACCCAAATACAGCTATATGGCTTCAGCATGGGTATCATTAATAGCCTATGCAACTATGATGATATTATCCTACATCTGGGGACAAAAAAATTATCCTATACCGTATAATCTTAAAAAGAACCTGGCCTATATAATTTCCTCAATTTTACTCGTTTACTTATCATTCTATATATTTAACCGTAATATATTTGTTGGAAATGCGCTTTTATTGATATTTGTTTCTGCGGCATTTTATTTTGAGCGGAATAATTTAAAAGCTATATTTAATAAACAATGATCATACGTATAATAAACCGTTCAAAAAATAATCTTCCGGCTTATGAAACTGCTCATGCCGCCGGTATGGATCTGCGTGCCGACCTGGAAAGTGTGGTAACGCTTAAACCAATGGAGCGTAAATTAGTCCCAACAGGGCTGCATATTGAACTGCCTGAAGGATTTGAAGCACAAATAAGGCCACGAAGCGGACTTGCCTTTAAGCATGGAATAGGTATTGTAAACTCACCCGGAACTATAGACGCGGATTACCGGGGAGAGATAAAAGTATTGCTGATCAATTTTTCTGACCAGGTATTTGAAATAAATACCGGTGACAGGATAGCACAAATGGTGGTTGCCAGGCACGAAAAAATAGACTGGCAGGAAGTTGAAGTTTTAAATGAAACTTTAAGGGGAACCGGTGGTTATGGCCATACAGGGGTTGGATAAAGAGGTGTAATAAAGTGATCATGAAATTGAAAGTTAATAAAAAGGATTTTAAATATAGTGGGGGTAACAGGTTTGTGCCTTTTATTTTTATGCCTTTGTTTTTTTTACTGCTAATGCCTCATTTAAGCCGGGCGCAGGTTAAAGCAGTTGCTAAAAATAATACGGTTAAGTCCTCAGCTACCATAGATACGGGTGCGGTTAAACAAATGTTTTTTTCGGCGCTGCGCGAAAAAACAATTGAAAATAATAACCAGGCTTCAGAAATGTTTAACCGGATATTACAAATAGATCCCGGAAATGATGCTTCAATGTATGAGCTGGCTAATTTGAACAAACTGAAAAAAAATTATCCGGACGCGGAAATGCTTTTAAAAAAAGCAGTATCCCTTAAACCTGATAATGAATGGTATTGGGTGTCTTTAGCTGATATTTATGAAAAAAGTAATGATCTCCCCAAACTGGAGAATGTGTTTAATGAGCTGAAACGAATTAACCCGGATAAACCCGAATATTATTTTGATTGCGCCAACGCCTACTTTTTAGATAAAAAATATGATGAAGCATTAAAGGTTTATGACCAGTTAGAAAAAATAACCGGTCCAACTGATGAACTGGTTATTAACCGCGAAAAAATTTATTTGAAACAAGGCAAGGTTGATATGGCTGCTGCCGGACTGGAAGAAAGAATAGCTGCTGATCCGAATCAAATAAAATATTATTTGCTGCTTGCAGAAATATACAATTCAAATGGGTTTAATGATAAAGCGCTTAAAGTTTTAGAAAAGGCAAAAAAAATAGCCCCCAATAACGGACTCATACATTTAGCGCTTGCTGATATTTACCGCGACAAAAAAAACAATGAGGCTTGCTTTAATGAATTAACCATAGCATTTGCCATCCCTGATGTGGATGTTGAGCAAAAGGTAAGGATCGTATTGGGCTATCTGCCCAAATTTCCTGATCCGAATGCCAAGGCCAGCGCGCTGACGTTAAGTAAAATATTGGCTGCCACTTCTCCAACGGATGCTAAAGCAAACGCTTTATATGGGGATATGCTGTTTCAAAATGAAAAGTACGCAGATGCTAAAACGGCTTACCAAAAATCTATCGCGATAAATAACCAGATATATGAAGTGCACGAGCAATTGGTACGTATTGAGTTAAGTAGCAATGATATGGATGCCGTTATAAAGGACGGAGAAAATACGCTGTCATTTTTCCCCAATCAGGCATGGATGAATTATTTTGTGGGGATTGCCTGGTTTCAAAAAAAGGATTACAATAAAGCATTAAGCTATATAAAAAATGCTGCTTCGCTTGAAACCCAGGATAAGCAACTGCTTACACTCAGCTATTCAGCTTTGGGTGATAACTACCACGAACTAAAAGATATTAAAAGTTCTGATGCCGCTTATGAAAAAGCGTTAAGCTATAATCCGGATAATGTTTATACTTTAAATAATTATGCCTACTATTTATCCACAAGGGGCGAACAGTTAGAAAAAGCAGCGCAAATGGCAAAGCATGCCAATGAATTGCAACCAAAAACCCCGTCATTTGAAGATACTTATGCATGGATACTGTTTAAGCAGAAAAAGTATGCAGACGCTAAAATCTGGATTCAAAAAGCGCTGGCAGATGATAAAGGTAAAAGTGCGGTACAAACAGAGCATTACGGGGATATTGTATTTTTCCTGGGAGATGTTGACGGTGCGGTGAGCAACTGGAAAAAAGCTAAAGAGTATGGAGGAGCATCACCGGTTTTAGATAGAAAAATAAATGAAAAAAAATATATTGAATAAGCTATTCATCATTAGCTGTTTGCTGGTGATGGTAAGCTGTACAGCCAAAAAGAAACTTATTGTTGCTAATAAACCCGTTGCTGCTACGCCAAAACCGCCTAACGAGATGACGACGGTTATGTCGCATCAGCTTAATTTCAATACGTTTTCTGCAAAGGCGAACACTAAATTAGCTATTGACGGTAACAGTAATGACGTTACTTTAAATCTCCGTATTAACCATGATAAAGAAATATGGGTTTCGGTTGCTGCTACACTATTAAATATTGAGATTGCACGGGCAGTTATTACCCCCGATAGCATAAAGATTCTTAATAAACTGCAAAGTGTATATATAAAGAAACCTTTTAGCTATATATATAGCTATACCAATAACCAGATCAACTATAAAATGCTGGAGTCGATCTTAGTAGGCAATGCCCTGCCTGAAATATTGAAAGATGATAACGCCAGGTTCCAAACTAATAATGGAAGTACGGATATATCGGGAAATTTAGAGGACCTGCTGTATAAGTTATTATTAGATACAGATATGAAGAGTATTCAGTTAAATTTAACCAATCAAAATCAAGGTCAGTCGTTACAGGTAAACAATGGTAATTTTATCCCCGTAAATAACAGGCTTGTACCTTCGCAAATAGATATCCAATCTGTAAGCCAGAATAAAAAAATACAGGTTAATTTGCACTATACTAAAGTTGATCTTGACGAGCCATTACAATATCCGTTCAATATTCCGGAAAGATATACGCCGGCAGACGGAAATTAATACTTTTGAACAAATGAAATTATTTAAAATAGTATTACTTTTTATCTGTGTTTTTATTGTTGTTGATGCACACGCCCAAAGCAGTGCCGAACTTAAGCGCCAGCGCGACAAGTTAAATGAGCAACTGGAGCAATTGAACCATGAATACCAGGAAACTTTAAATAACAAAAAAACAACCTTAAAGCAATTAAATTTACTAAAGGCGCAGATTAATCTTCGCGAAGAAAAAATTAATAATATCAACTCGCAGGTAAGAAATTTAGATAATCAAATCTCTGAGAGTACAAATACCGTACATAGTTTACAAAACCAGTTAAATGACTTGAAAAAGGATTATGCAGGTATGGTGCTGTTTGCTTATAGAAATCAAAGCGCGTACAATAAACTGATGTTTATTTTTGCTTCAAAAGACTTTAACCAGGCTTATAAACGTTTAAAATATTTACAGCAGTTTGGTAGTTACCGGGTGCGCCAGGCAGATTATATACAGGGAACACAGAGGGACCTGCATATTAAAATAACTGAACTGGATAAAAACAAAGAAGAAAAGCATAGTTTATTGCTGGATCAGGAAAAAGAGAAGGAAACACTTGGAAAAGAGAAGAACAACCAGTTGCAAACTGTTGTAGAATTGTCAAAACATGCAGGCCTGTTAAAACAGCAGTTACTGGATGTACAAAGAAGAATAGCTAAAGCTAACCGCGAAATTAATGCGGCCATAAAAAGAGAAATTGAAGAGGCAAGGCGCAAAGCAGAAGCAGAAGAAAGATTAGCAGCAAAAAATGAGGCGGCAAAGGCTAAAGCGGCAAATAAGGAAGTGGCCCCGCCCAAACCTGTAACCAGGCGAACTACAAGCGAAGTTTTGAATGCTACTCCGGAAGCAGCTAAACTTTCAAGCGATTTCCTGGGAAACAGAGGCCGTTTGCCGTGGCCTGTTGCCAATGGTAATATTACGCATGGATTTGGCGCTTATTATACAGAAGGCATTAAAATGGATAATACAGGTGTTGACATAAAAACAAACAGCGGAGCTTCGGTAAGAGCTGTATTTGAGGGTGAAGTAACTAAAGTTACTGACCTGAGCGGCACTTATATAGTAATTATAAGGCATGGTGAATACTTTACTGTTTACTCTAATTTACGCTCTGTTAATATAGCTAAAGGTCAGAAAGTGAGTACCAAACAAAACATCGGCTCTGCGGCAACTGATCCGTCTACGGGCGATACAGAAGTGCATTTTGATTTGTATAAAGGTGACTCACCCGTTAACCCGCAAGCATGGCTGGCTGATAAATGATTAAACTTTGTAATATATAAATTGTCTATATTTGTAAACTTAATATAAAGTAAATATGTTTAGTTCAGCACTTTTGTTTTTAGATATTGGTGGACCGGAATTAATGCTGATCCTTTTTGTAGCATTGTTACTATTTGGCGGTGATAAACTTCCGGAACTTGCACGTGGACTCGGAAAAGGAATTCGTGATTTTAAAGATGCGTCAGATGGTGTTAAGCGTGAAATAGCTAACCAGATTGATTCTTACGAAAATAAAAAAACTGACGAACCTGCAGCGGTTACTGAATCTTTACCACCACATGAGGGGGAAACAATTGTTAATCCTGACCATTTAGTGGAAGGCCCTGAAGCTAATGCTATTCCGGCAGGCTATGTGGCTAATACTATTCCGGCAGGTGAAAGCCATACTGCTAATGACAAACTGGATATAACACCTGTAGCAAGCGAAGGTGAAAACCATTCCGGCACTGCTAACGTATCTACTGAAGGAAGTGATAAAGTACACGAACAATATAAATTATAACATTAAAACATTAAAAAAATGGGATTAGGTGCACCAGAAATTATTCTTATTCTTGCTGTAGTATTAATACTATTCGGCGGAAAAAAGATTCCTGAACTAATGAAGGGTTTAGGCAAAGGCGTAAAGGAATTTAAAGACGCGCAAAACGGAGCCAACGGCGATACTGTAAAAACAGACGAAAAACCTTGAGTTTAATCCTTTCAGGATCGGGGTTATTATAGTTCTGTTTGCAGAATTGTTTATTGATACATACTTATCTGTTGAATTTTTTGTAATATCAACAGATAAGTTTTTATTTTAGCCCCATGGCGAAATTTTATTCCTCTTTAAATGACATAAAGAGCGGGTTGCAAAGTGGTAAACTTACCGTTAAATCACTGGTAAGGGATTATTTAAGTCAAATAGAGTTAAATGCTCATTTAAATGCTTTTAATGAAGTATTTAAGCAGGAGGCATTAGCACGCGCCGAAATAATTGACGAACGCCTGAAAAAAGGTATTGCCGGTAAACTTGCCGGTATGGTGATTGCTATTAAGGATAACATCTGTTATAAGGGCCACCAGGTAAGCGCCTCCTCAAAAATTTTAGAAGGGTTCACTTCTATATACTCATCAACTATTGTAGAGCGATTACTGGCAGCGGATGCTATTATTATTGGCCGCTGTAATTGCGATGAATTTGCCATGGGCGCCACTAATGAAACATCTTATTTCGGACCGGTGAAAAATTACGCGGATGAAAGCAGGGTTTCGGGCGGGTCATCAGGCGGCACGGCGGTAGCTGTTCAAGCCAATATGTGCCATGCTGCTATAGGTACAGATACAGGTGGATCTGTGCGTCAGCCCGCGTCATTTTGCGGTTTAATTGGATTAAAGCCTACGTATGGACGTATTTCAAGACATGGTATTATTGCTTATGCCTCATCATTTGACCAGGTTGGGCCAATTACCCGGTCTGTTGAAGATGCCGCCCTGTTATTAGAAATTATGGCAGGCACGGATGCGTATGACAGCACCATGGCACAAAAACCAGTTCCGGCTTATGCCGCCGAGCTTAAAATACCCTCAGAAAAAAAGAAGATCGCCTACTTGCAGGAAGCCTTATCAAGCCCGGGAGTAGATGTGGAAGTAAAAGGGGTAATGACCACCTATATAGAAAAATTGCGTGCAGATGGCCATACGGTAACACCTATTGCTTTTGAACATTTGGATTATCTTGTTCCGGCATATTATATTTTGGTTACTGCCGAAGCTTCCTCTAACCTTGCCCGGTATGATGGTGTACATTATGGTTACAGAAGCACAGCTGCTACGGATCTTTCGTCTACTTATAAGCGCTCCCGTTCGGAAGGGTTTGGGAAAGAAGCAAAACG
>JAQBOY010000023.1 GCA_028287805.1 Mucilaginibacter sp. | reverse complement strand
AGCCAAGTCAAAATATTCGGCAAACAGGTTCTTGCAAAATTTATCTGTATTATAAAAATTAAAACCCTTGTCGCGCATTAAACGGGTAAATAACCCATATCCACCCGCATAGTCTAAAAAATTACTTTTATAATTGAAATCCCTCACTAATAATTTACTTATCGTATCGGATAGATTGATATTACGGTAAGGCAACCCAATATCTAATTTTGTTATTGCGGATGAGTACGCCTCCTCCAACCAATACGGTTGTTCTGTTTGGATAAAACCGGTTTGCGTACAACGATAATATTTTATAGTATACTTGTTTAGTATTTGTGTGGTAAATAATAAGGTAGTGTCTCCTCCGGTTAGTTTACTTTGCATGTTTAAATATGCTAACTTTTTATATAATTATCCGTAATAGTTTATTAGGAAAAAGAACATATTTGTAACATGAGTGAGCCTTATCCAACCTATCAAACCAAATCAGCAGTGCTTTTTATTATATTTAACCGGCCAGATACTACTGAAAAAGTATTTGAAAGGATAAAAGCAACCCGGCCGGCTCGTTTATATGTTGCTGCAGATGGGCCGAGAGATGGTCGCGATGAGGAATCTGTACTTTGTAAACAGGCACGTGATATTGCTACTCAGATTAACTGGGACTGCGAGTTGAAAACGCTATTTAAAGAAAAAAATGCCGGTTGCAAAGAAGCGGTATCTTCTGCAATCAACTGGTTTTTTGATAATGAAGAAGAAGGGATAATTTTAGAGGATGACTGCTTACCAGCAAACAGTTTTTTTAGGTTTTGCGACTTGCTTTTAGATAAATATCGTTTTGATACAAGGATAAGACACATATCAGGCGCTAATTTTCAGCATGGTATAAAACGGGGGAATGCAACCTACTATTTTTCAAATATCACTCATGTGTGGGGTTGGGCAAGCTGGAGAAGAACCTGGAAGGACTATGATAAAGAATTAAGTCGATATAATGAAAGTGATATAAGAGAGAAACTGGAGAGCCTTTTTAATGATTCATTAATTGTTGATAGCTGGCAGCATATTTTTAAGGAATTGAAGGCCGGCAATATTGACACCTGGGATTATCAGATGGGGTTTACAAACTATTTTAACAATAGCCTTTGTATTGTTCCTAATATTAACCTGATCAGTAATATTGGTTTTAACGATAATGCTACACATACAACCAAAGCAGATAATTTATCAGCCAATATACCATTGATGGAAATTGATGGTGATATAACGCACCCACTATATTTTTTACCCGAAAAAAAGGCAGATGAATTTACTTTAAATTATGAGTTTGATATTGTTGAAAGAAGACGCAAACAAAACTTGCTAAGAAAAAGATTTAAGCGTTGGCGTAAATCAGTAATGCAAAAATACGCTCTGCTTATTATCAATTATTTTTTTTAACCGTAAACTGCCGATAGCTAATACTAAAATTTAAATCCTAAACCTATTTGCCAAACCTCGTTACTGTAACCTGGCACGTACCCATTTCCATTAGCGGCTGTTTGTTGTAAGTCAATAACATACCTGGCGTGTATGTCAATAAATTGATTTAGGTTAAAACCTATACCAAAAACTCCATCATAATAAGTGGTTTTGCTATTACTTTTATTATAATAAGGTATAGTGGTGGCTACAAACCCATTATCATAGGTATTTTGTTTTGCTGTTAAGAAAGAAACCTGCGGCCCTACATAAAAATAAACAGGCCCTAAACTCAATTTAGCTAATAACGGAATATCAATAAACTTGGTTCGTTGGGTAAAGTTTCCATTTGGCGTTACTGCTTTATAACCCCGCTGCGCGTATAAAATTTCAGGTGCAAAAGATACAGGGTAAGTAATAGGCAGTTCAAAAGTAATACCAGCATTAAACCCGGTGAGAGAACTTGTACTAAAGATAGGACTGGACTTCCCCGTTGTTGTATTTGAGGAATTCATTCCTGCTTCAAAACCTATTTTGAGCTGATAAAAGTTATCTGAACTATAATCCGTTGGCGAAGCATGGAAAAATTGCTGTGCCCTAATTGAGTTGGCTATCAGCAAACCAATAGCTAAAAAAAGAATTTTTTTTGTAGTATTAGTTTTTTGTAGTTTAAACATCTTAAAAGTTTCGGCTATTAGTTTCTGCGCTTTAAAGGTAAAAAATTTATGCGATTTTGCTAAAATGGCTATAGGACTATGCAATTTAAATTACTTTTACTTTATGCTATTGATTAAGAATTTAAAATACATTATAGTAGTCTTTTTGAATGTTATCGCTATTAATGCTTTTGCTCAAAAGGAAGATTTTATCCAGGTTTTAGGACAGCAAAACCATTGGGTCGATTCGGTTTTTAAAAAGTTAAACCGGCGACAAAAAATAGCCCAGTTATTTTTTGTTAGGGCACATACCAATAAGGGGCAGCGTTACGAAGATTCAGTTGCTGATGTTATTCATCATCAGCAAATAGGTGGCCTGGTATTTTTTCAGGGTGGCCCGGTACGCCAGGCTAACCTGGAAAATCGTTATCAAAAAATTGCCAATGTGCCCCTGCTAATAGCTATGGATGGTGAGTGGGGTATAGGTATGCGCCTGGATTCAAGCATATCCTATCCTTACCAGATGACTTTAGGCGCTATACAGGATAATAACCTGATTTATAAAATGGGGCAACAGGTTGCCTATGATTTTAAGCGCTTAGGCATGCAAATGAACTTTGGTCCTGATATGGATGTGAACAATAATCCTAACAACCCTGTTATCAACTATCGCTCGTTTGGTGATAATAAGTATAATGTTGCTGAAAAAGGTATTGCTTATATGAAGGGCATGCAGGATGCGGAGATTTTAACCACTGCAAAACATTTTCCCGGCCATGGTGATACCAATGTTGATTCGCACCTGTCTTTACCTCTATTGCCCTTTACCCGGCAACGATTAGATTCATTAGAAGAATACCCCTTCAGGCAAGCCATAAAAGCAGGCATTAGCGGTGTAATGATAGCCCATATGAATATACCTGCATTGGATAGTACTAAAAATTTGCCATCAACGCTCTCCAGGAAAATTATAACAGGTATTTTAAAGGACTCATTGGGATTTAAAGGGCTCATTGTTTCTGATGCAATGGAAATGAAAGCCGTAACAAAATATTTTCCGAATAGTGAAGCTGAAGTAAAAGCGTTTTTAGCGGGAAATGATATTATTGAACTGTCTGATAATTCAGAAAAATCAATATTGAAAATACGTAAAGCTATTCGTAAAGGACAAATTTCAAAAGCAGAGTTTGAAGCACGTGTTAAAAAAGTATTGGTAGCTAAATATTGGGCGGGGTTAGCGCACTATCGCCCAATCTCAACAGTAAACCTTGAGCAAGACCTGAACCGGCCTTCCGCTACCGAACTCGTTCAGCAATTAAGTGATGCCGCGGTAACCGTATTAAAAGGTGACGCCGCTTCCGTACAGCTTAATCCATTACTAAAAACAGCAATTGTAAGTATAGGCGTTGAGGATCCTACTGTTTTTCAAAAAGAATTAGCTAAATGGTACCCTAACAGCAAGTTGTTTCTGATAAGCAAAAACACTCCTGTTGGCCGGTTAAATGAATTACTGATAGCCCTAAAACAATACAACCAGGTTTTTATAGGTGTACATGATACCCGCCTGCGCCCCCAAAGCAAATTAGATTACAGCGAAGGTGTTAAACTATTTATTGCCGATTTAGCGGCGCATCAAAATACAGTAACTTGTGTGTTTGCTAATCCTTATACTATTGCAGGCTTGCCGGGTATTGAAAAAAGCGGTGCTATAATTGCCTGCTATCAAATGAGTGACTACCTGCAGCGTTCAGTAATAAAAGTGATTACCGGGCAGCTGAAAACTACCGGCAAGCTGCCTGTTAGTATAAATGCATTTTTCCCTAACGGAACAGGGATAGAATTGTGATATTATATTGAAAACAAAAAAGGGTATGATCTAAACCATACCCTTTAAAATTTTTACTTTTATTTAATTAATAACGATAGTATTCGGGTTTAAACGGACCTTCAACCGGAACGCCGATATAATCAGCCTGATATTGATCCAGTTCTTCCAGTTCAACACCAATTTTGGCTAAGTGTAAACGGGCAACTTTCTCGTCTAACTGCTTAGGTAATGTATAAACCTTGTTTTCATATTTATCACCATTATTCCAAAGTTCAAGTTGTGCCAAAGTTTGGTTGGTGAATGAGTTACTCATTACAAAGCTTGGGTGTCCGGTTGCACAACCTAAGTTTACCAAACGGCCTTCAGCTAAAATTAACAGGTCTTTACCATTAATAGTGTATTTATCAACCTGAGGTTTAATTTCAACCTTGGTATCGCCGTAAGTGCCATTTAACCATGCCATATCAATTTCGTTATCAAAGTGGCCGATGTTACAAACAATGGCTTTGTCCTTTAAAGCACGGAAATGTTCTTCACGCACAATATTACAGTTACCGGTAGCAGTTACCACAATATCAGCTTCAGTTATAGCAGTTGAAAGTTTTTTAACTTCAAAACCTTCCATTGCCGCTTGTAAAGCGCAAATTGGGTCAATTTCGGTCACAATAACACGTACACCCGCGTTACGTAATGAATCTGCCGATCCTTTACCCACATCACCATATCCGCAAACAACACCAACTTTACCGGCCATCATTACATCAGTAGCACGACGGATGGCGTCAACTAATGATTCGCGGCAGCCATATTTATTATCAAATTTTGATTTAGTAACGGAGTCATTTACGTTAATAGCAGGTACAGCTAAAGTACCATTCTTCATACGCTCATATAAACGGTGTACACCAGTGGTAGTTTCTTCTGAAAGGCCTTTAATACCGGCAACCAATTCAGGATATTTATCAAATACCATGTTAGTTAAATCGCCGCCATCATCCAATATCATGTTTAATGGTTTGCGGTCTTCGCCAAAAAATAAAGTTTGTTCAATACACCAGTCAAAATCAGGCTCATTTAAACCTTTCCAGGCATATACAGATACACCTGCAGCGGCAATAGCAGCAGCAGCATGGTCTTGTGTTGAAAATATATTACATGACGACCAGGTAACTTCTGCACCTAATTCAACCAATGTTTCAATTAAAACAGCGGTTTGAATGGTCATGTGTAAACAACCGGCAATGCGTGCACCCTTTAATGCTTTTGAAGGGCCATATTCTTTACGAAGCGCCATTAAGCCAGGCATTTCGGCCTCAGCCAATTCAATTTCCTTACGGCCCCATTCGGCCAGGGAGATATCTTTTACTTTGTATTTGGTGTAGGTTTCTACTGATGATGACATACTTATACTTATTTATTAAAAGCACAAAATTAAGCTAAAATACAATGGAAATGAAATTATAGTTTGCGCAAAAGAAGAACTATCTATTTACAGTTCCTTAGTCATTAACAAGTTACCATTATAAATAGCGCCGGCTTCAACCGAGAGGCTGTGTGTTTTAATCTCGCCGCTAATTTTTCCGGTGCTTTTAATTTCCAGAGACTCAACGTTTAAATTTCCGTTGATGGTACCATATACTACTATTTCCTTTGTAGTTACAAGCCCATGTATAATACCTTTTTCACCTAATATTAATCCTTCATCAATGGTTACATCACCGTTTATGTATCCATCAATGCGAACAAATGACGACCCTTTAAGGTTGCCATCTATAGCGGCTCCTTCACTAATTATAGTTGATATACTCTGCAAATCAAGCGATACCTTATTCTTTTTTGAAAATACACTCATTTTTCCCTTATAGATAGTTTATTAATTATTTAAGGATAAAAATTTAATCGGGTTTATTGGAGTCCCGTTTTTTCTTACCTCATAATGTAGATGTGCTCCGGTTGAATGCCCTGTTGAGCCAACAGCGCCTATCCTCTCGCCAACTGTTACCTGCTCGCCAACTTTAACGTCAATATGGGAAAGATGCCCATATAAAGTTTCAAAGTCATTGGTGTGCTTTATGCGGACACAATTGCCATAACCGTTTGACCATCCTGCAAAAACAATCCGGCCATTAGCGGTACATTTAACTTCATCGCCTTTTTGGCCCTTAAAATCAACGCCTGGGTGAAAATCCGCGCGTTCGCCATCAAATGGGTCGCTTCTGTATCCAAAAACTGAGGTTAGTGCACTGGTACGCGGGTAACCCATTGGCGTAAACGCTACACTATTTACTAATTTTGTTAAATAGTCATTATAAGCGGTGTATACTTCCTTGTCAGAGAGTTTTGCACCCTGGGCATTGGCATCACCCCCTACATTTTTTACTGAAAAGCCTTTCAGGCCGCGCTTGCGCAAATAATCATTAATTTTTTTTAGCTTACCTTCAATCGACTGTATATAATTTTGAGCAACGTGGTTGTCTTCTATTTTATGATTATCCTCTACTTTTGCTATACTTATAGATGAAGCACCTTTTAACTTTACTATTTGAGCCATTAATTGCTGCTTTTCCAACTCCTGCTGTTGGTTGTGGTATTGCAGTAATATAATAAAACCTATTAGAAATATAATTACAGATGCTATAGATATAATGTAGTGTTTAAGCCTGTTTAGATGTTTGGTTTTTATTTGAAGTGTTTTTGTACTCTGTTGGTTTTTGTTTAAAATAACGACTGTACTAATATCTTTCTGGCTCGGCTTCATCATATAGTATTTTAAAGATTAGGGGATGCAATTTATAAATTACTGTTAATAAATTAGTATTGGTTTAAGTAGATCAATTATTTATAAAACAATACCTACAGTAATTTGTATCGTCAGTCTAATGTTATTATTATGACTTTTAAACGGGAACTGTTAATGATTTGTTACTTTTGTAGTAAGAAATTTAGAAAACACTTATGTATCCAGAATATTTAGTTGCCCCAATGCGGGAAGACCTGACCAAAGTTGGTTTTGAAGAGTTAAAGGACGCGGATGCTGTAAAAAATGCCATTGAAAGCGAAGGTACCGTATTTGTTATGGTAAATTCGGTTTGCGGCTGCGCAGCGGCTAATGCTCGTCCGGCAGCAAAAATTGCTGCTCAAAGTGATAAACATCCTGATAAATTGGTAACTGTTTTTGCAGGTATGGAAAAAGATGCTGTTGATACCGCACGTAATTATATGTTGCCTTACCCGCCATCTTCACCATCAATGGCCTTGTTTAAGGATGGTAAATTGGTTCATATTATTGAGCGTCATCAAATTGAAGGCCGCCCTGCACAAATGATAGCTGATAACCTGATTGGCGCATTTGAACAATATTGCTAATTATTAGCAGTTAGTTGACAGATCATAGTTCATAGTAGTTACGATTAGCTATGAACTATGATCCATTAACTTTCAACTATTTTAATTTCTTTAGTTTAATATCCCTGTAATTTACTGTACAGCCATGATCCTGTAAAAGAATATAGCCCTCTTTTGCTTCTCCAAAATTCGGATCATTTTTAAATTTACTAAGCGCTACAAGGTCTTTAAATTCTTTTGAGCCACGCTCATACTCCAATACTTTTACACCATTTAAATAATGTTCTACATGATTGTTGGGATATACAACAATACGCGCGGTATTCCATGCGCCAATGGGCCTTACAAAACGAGCCTGCTTTTTGGCAGGTATAAGATCATATAAGGAGCCCAGCTTGCGATCGCCATTTCTGCCTGCACGTGCGTCAGGGTGTTTGTCATCGTCCAATACCTGGTATTCAAGGCCAAGTGCCGTGCCTGTGGTATTGTTAGCCAGGGTAGTGAAATATTTTACACCACTATTGGCTACCGGCGTCATTTTAAAATCAAACGCCAGGTCAAATGCGCTATATTTATCTTCGGTGATAATATCACCGCCTGTTGGTGTTTTTCCATCAACTCCAATCACACTAATACATCCGTTACTTACATCCCAGCCCTTAGTTGGAAATTCCATGTTATAGATGCTTCGCCATCCTTTTGAAGTTTTACCGTCAAACAGCAACTTCCAGCCATCTTCTTTTTCATAAGCGGTTAAACTGTTGGAAGCTAAATTAGCAACGTAAATATTTTTAGGAAAAGCTTGTGGTGCAAGTCCGCGGGTTTTTATCCCTATGTTTTTAAAGTATACCTTTTCGCCTGCATCTTCCGCTTTTTGTACGGCGTGTACCTGTAAGCCAATAAAACCACTCTGGTCAAGCGTATCTACCACATAGGCGGCGGCGATGCCGTTTACCCAGGTTTTGGTTTCATTACCAATACATTCAATTTTAATATGATTGTATTGCCCTACTTTAAAGGCATCTTTTGCTTTTGCATTCATATCCAATGGATAAAGCCATTGCCGGCGGCCTTCATCATATATTCCTCCGCTCCATTGGCGGTCAGATGGGTCAATTTCAAATTGCTTACCATATACCAATCCTTTGCCTGCATGCCCGGCCGGATCAAAATGACTATGTACCTGCACACCCGAATTGCTATTCTTATTATCTATTTTTACATCCATTTCCAATACAAAATCGCCATACTCCTGTTCTGTTACCAAAAAAGTATTTCCCGAGTTGGCTGCGGTAGTACCAATAATGACGCCGTTTTCTACTTTATAATCCGCGGTGCCTGCAAGTCGTTTCCAACCATTCAGCGTTTTACCATCAAACAGGTTTTTATAGCCACTTTTTATTTGTGCTTCAGTCATTTGATGGGCGCAAATAGTCATAACTAAGGTTAGTGCAGCAGCAAATAATGCTTTGGAAGTTTTGATATTCATACAGTGGTTTATATAATTGGTTGGTAAATATACTATTCCGAATTAATTTATAATAAACACACCCTTACATTTTTTTAAGCAGTAAACGCTTTTTTGCATTGATAATAAGATTGTTTTATGCACTGATAATAGATGGGTTACCAGTAATCTCCAACAAAATTATTTTCATCTTTTAGGTATTATATAAGTATAAGTGTTTATAGAAATATTAATTAAACAAATCAAAATCATTTAAGCATTGTATATCTATATATTTTAATTATATACTTTAAATACAATTTTTTTTCAGATTCCATCCGGTACTTTAACCGTAGCTTATAAATCTAATGCAAAATAATAACCACGTACTCTTCCAGCAAATTGGCCATATTGCAGAAGAGGTATATTTTATTTTTGATAGTGCTCATGGCCTTTTCAAATACATAAGCCCCGCCTTTGAAACTGTATGGGGGCAATCTGCAGATGATGCAGATGAAATACTAAATAATCCGGAATTAATTTTTAATACTATTCGTGAGGAAGATAAAATGCATATCAGGGCATTTTATTTAAATATTAGAAATAGCACTGAAGCAAACAAAATTGAATTCAGTATCGTTTGCCCCGATCAGTCAAAAAAATATATTCTTCTTAAAGTTTATCCATTGCTCCATAATGGCGAAGTTAATCTGCTGGCAGGAATTGCGGAGGATATTTCTGTTCTGAAGAAAAATATCTTTTATGCCGAAAAAATCAACGCCCGTAAAAATTCTACCCTTGCAATCCTGGCCCATGATCTTAAAGGTTCTATGGGTCTGATTAACATGATGGCTTCTACTATACAAAAAGACATTAATGTAGCTGGTAATGAAAACATATTAAAGCCGGTACAATTTATTCAGGATTTATGTAAACGTAACATTGACATCATAAGGAATCTGATAGAACAGGAATTTTTAGAGTCTCCCGAAGTTGATCTTCGAAAGGAAAGGGTTGACCTGATTTGGAGTATTAATGATATTATTCAAAATTATAAGAAGTCAGAAAATGTACTTGCTAAAAAATTTATACTTAACAGTTCTGTAGAAAAACTATATATCCAGATGGATACGTTAAAGATGATGCAGGTACTCAATAACCTTATAACCAACGCTATTAAGTTTACACCCGAAAACGGAGTTATCGAAGTAGATATTAAAGATATGGATACGCTTGTACAAATTATTGTGCGTGATAATGGCATTGGTATCCCTGAGAATCTGCAACCCTATTTATTTGATAAATTTACCCGTTCCCGTCGTACCGGCTTACAAGGTGAAGAACCTATTGGATTGGGGATGTCAATTATTAAAACTATTGTAGAACTGCATAATGGAAGAATATGGTTTGATACGAAGGAAAATAAAGGCAGTAGTTTTTATATAGAGATACCTAAGTTTTAGCCAGTATTACGAAAAAGCTCATCGCTTACTTATTGTCCTTTATAAAGAGTAAAAAATAAGCATAAGGGTTGCCGTTAAAATCAATACGTGAATAATAACCTGAAGTGCTTAACCCGATACTCACATTATCATTGGTAATGATGGCTTTTTTATTTTTTTACATTCATAGAATGTAAACTATTGGTTTTTAATGATTTTGTTTAATTTGGTACTAACAAAATTGTTTTTTTATGAAAAAGGTATTATTGGTACTACTATTGGCTGCAGGGGTATGCCAGTTAAAAGCGCAAAATATATTTCCGGTTAAACCAGCAGATACCCTGACAAATAATTTGTATCAAAAATACTTTAATAACAAGATCGATACTTCGGTAGTACGCTTACCTCAACAAAAGTTTAAGAGCATTCAGCCTGGCCAATTAAATAACCTGGTAGTGATAAACCAGGCCGAACTATATGATCATATGCCTATTGTCCGTTTGCCCGTTAATTCAAAAATGCCGGTTGTTAAATTGCACATTAATTCAAAAATGCCTGTAATTAACCCTTATACCCATCAAAGATTAGATAGTACCAGGCATGTTACGACCCTTGTAAATCCTGATTGAATTTAAAAGATATTTCTATACTACAACAACAATATATCTATTCTATGCGCATGTACCATTTGCAATTGTGGTGACCATGCAAAAATAGTAAAGTGCCCATCCTGCGAGGCTACCAGGGCAATAGCATCGCGCTGATCATAAACAAATTGAGCGGCAGCAAGATGCCGTGTTCCGCCATTTTGTCCGGGATGAATAAACTCAGCAATGCCGTCGGCTACAGGTTCAGTAGTAACAATCTGATCAACCGGGGTGCTCATTTCTGAACGGGCTATTTTTGCGCCAAATGCAATCAACTCATATTGGCGGCTTATAATGGTAGCGCCATCAACAGCCGTAAAGCCGCCAACAATATCAATGGCACGACGCAGCGCCTCCTGCCAGGTGCTTTTTACCCGATCGGCGGGGTTTTGCTGCATCAGTTCGGTAATGCCGGCAAATACAGGCGAAACAGGATATGATAATGGATGAATGATAGAGTCATGCCATGACGATGAGCCCTCGGGTATCACTAATACTAATCCGCCACGCTTATGTGTACGCATGGAGGCTGCCAACTCAACCAAAACATTAACAGAATCATTAAAAAATATAGGCAGTGGCATTCCTAATAATGAGTTGATCAGGGCCGGGCAATTAGCCAGGCTTGAATTATCAGCATCAATAATTTTTATTTGGTCGCCTTTTAAAACAGCAATGTTCAGAAATTTTCCAAAGCCATCAATGCGGCTGTGTTTAATAACCAATAGTCCGGGTTCAATTACCTCCAGCACAAAGCATATATCCGGAATTACCAGTGTTGTACCCCAAACATGCAGTTCATCATCTTCATACCATACCCCCAGGTGAATGCCGGGGCTTTCAACCGCAGGAGCAAGTTTGGTTAAATTATGCGGCGTTAAACGCAGCTGTTTTCCAAATATCAGCGGCTGGCTTGCCTGTTCAGGTGGCAAAAGGGCGATAGAGATTTGAGGAGAACGGCCCTCTTCGCGCCGCAGGCTGGCCCAAAATGCCACATCAATAATTGCCTCTATTACATGTGCCTGGGGTTTAATAGCTAAATGCCGCCAACCAAGCTGTCGGGCGGCCGCCAAATGTTTCTCAAAATGCAGCTCAATAGTTTGGGCCACAATTCGTGCAGCTATATAGGTAGGTTCAGACAGCATGGAAATTTTATTTAGTACCCCACATTTTTTAGAACAGTATACAATATACTAATCTTTTCAAAAGTATTGGTAAAAATGATTAAGGACAACGATGACTGATAAAATGGCGTATAAATTATATTAGTTACTGCTTGCTAAAGATACAGGGACGATAGGTTTAATTAAACGAGCGCAAGTAATAAAACAGACAGGCGTTAACAACCATATTATATAATTACTTGAATTGATTTGGCAAGTGGCTTTAATTGTGATGTTTCGGCGATAAAGCTTAGTTTTGATACATGATAATAATAACGGGTTACAGCGCTCAACATATTTACCCACATCTATAAAATGTTAAAGGTAAAGTTGCCGCGTATTTGCATTAATAGTCTATTTAAATTAAAGATTTTACTCAATATAAGTTGCTTTTTGTTAATGATGTCGCCCGCACTTGCACAAAAAAAGTTTACTATTAGCGGTATAATTAAAGATGAGGCTACCGGCGAAGCATTAATAGGAGCTACGGTAACTATAAAAGGAATGCCGAACAATGCTGCTTTAGGTAACACCTATGGGTTTTATTCGCTATCCGCCCCTGAAGGTGATTATACGTTAACTTATACTTTTGTTGGCTATACTCCTGTTTCGCGTACAATTTCGCTACACAGCGATGTTAATTTAAACATCACCTTAAATTCAAAAAATAGTTTGCAGGAAGTAGTGATCAGCAATAAAACACCTAATAATGATAATGTATTATCGCCGCAAATGGGAGTTGAAAAGCTGGATATGTCGCAAATAAATAGTGTACCGGTAATATTTGGTGAAAAAGATATTTTGAAAACTATTTCATTGCTGCCAGGTGTAGAAGCAGCAAGCGAAGGCAATACCGGATATTATGTTCGTGGTGGAGCATCAGATCAAAACCTCATTTTATTAGACGAAGCAACAGTTTATAATGCTTCGCATTTGTTTGGTTTTTTTTCTACATTTAATTCAGATGCTATAAAAGGTGCCAGTCTTTATAAAGGTGGAATGCCTGCCCAGTATGGCGGCCGTTTATCATCGGTTTTGGATGTGAAAATGAATGAGGGTAATAATAAAGAATATACAGTTGATGGTGGCATCGGCCTCATCTCATCGCGCATAAAGGTAGAAGGTCCGATTGTAAAGGATAAAGGCTCGTTTATGATTAGCGCCCGCCGCACTTATATTGACTTTTTTTTAAAGGCCTCATCAGATTCAAATCTCAGGGCCAGCAGTATTTATTTTTATGATCTGAATGCTAAGTTCAATTATCACTTTGATCAAAAAAATGCGATTTATCTTTCAGGCTATTTTGGTAAGGATGTGTTGGGTTTGCAAAATACTTTTGGTACCAATTGGGGCAATGCTACAGGAACCCTTCGTTTTAATCATATTTTTACCAATAAGCTGTTCTCAAACACATCGCTTATCTATAGTAATTATAACTACACCATTCAAAGCTTTGTAACAGATAACCAATTTAAGGCTACATCAGCAATAAATGATTTAAATTTAAAAGA
>JAQBOY010000004.1 GCA_028287805.1 Mucilaginibacter sp. | reverse complement strand
AAAAGGACTTTAATTATACAAAAAATAGCTGATCAGGATATGGTAAGCTCACCGCGAAGATCAGTTTCCAGGTACTGTTTAACTTCCTGCGGGTCTTTTATTTGTCCTAATAAATGCATCATTTTGGTTACAGCGGCTTCATAGGTCATGTCATAACCATTGGCTATGCCAATATCTTTTAATAGCTTGCTGGTTTCATACCGGCCCAGCTCTACCGTACCCACCTTACATTGGGAAATATCCAGTATTACCTTACCGCTGTCTACCGCGTTTTTCAGCATATCAATAAACCAGGCATCGGTAGATGTATTACCCGCTCCAAAGGTTTCCATAATGATACCCCTTACATCTGAGCTTAAAATAGTTTCTACCACTTTCGGACTAATGCCGGGATATAATTTGAGTACGGCTACATCGCCCATCAAATTTTTATGTACTATAAGCGGCTCATTGCCCGGCTGCCGGATATCATTTACACTAAAACGCAGGTGTACGCCAGACTCGGCCAGGATAGGGTAATTAGGCGACCTAAAAGCCTCAAACTTGGATGAATTATATTTGAACGACCGGTTACCCCGGAATAATTTATAATCAAAATAGATAGCAACTTCGGGTACGCGCGCCTTATCATTCTTCTTGGCATTGGCAATTTCAATGGCGGTCATTAAATTTTCCTTGGCATCCGTACGTATGGCACTAATAGGCAGTTGTGATCCGGTAAATATGACGGGCTTAGCCAGGTTCTCCAGCATAAAACTTAATGCCGAAGCGGTAAAGGCCATAGTATCTGATCCGTGCAGTATTACAAAACCATCAACCGTTTCATAATTAGCTTCAATTAGCCCCGCAAGCTGGCTCCATATAGCCGGGTTCATATTGGAAGAATCGATGATCTCTTCAAACGAGTGTACCTTGATCTTGCAGTTTAGTTTTTCCAGCTCGGGTACATTATCCATTATCTGCTCAAAGTTGATAGGCTTGAGCACCTTAGTAGCTGGATCGCTCATCATACCTATTGTTCCGCCGGTATAGATGATAAGTATTTGACTCATAAGGTTAAGCTATGATGTTTTATGCTTTTAACAAAGTGTTCACACACCAAAAATTTGCTTTGAATTTTCTGTGGTTATCTGAGCTATTTTTTCAAGGTCGGCCTGGTAAATATCAGCCACCTTTTGAGCTATATAAATCAAATAAGAACTTTCATTAGGTTTACCCCGATGAGGAACGGGTGAAAGATACGGAGAATCTGTTTCTAAAACGATATGGCTTAAATCAATTTGAGGTAAAATTTTATCTAACCCGCCATTTTTATAGGTAACTACTCCGCCTATACCTAAATAAAACCCCAGGTTAATAGCTCTGTTTGCTTGTTCAAGTGTTCCGGTAAAGCAATGAAATATGCCGCGCAGGTTTTCGTCCTGTTCCTGTTCCAGCACCGTAAATACTTCGTCAAAAGCCTCGCGGCAATGAATCACTATGGGTAGCCTTACTATTTTGGCCCAGGCAATCTGAGCTTTAAAAGCTTGTACCTGCTCCTTTAAATGAGTTTTATCCCAATACAGGTCTATACCAATTTCGCCAATGGCATATATTTTATGATTTTGACCGGCTTCTTTAATAGCATTTAATTCTTCTGACCAGTTTTCTTTAACCGAACAGGGATGAAGCCCTAACATAGGAAAGCAGTTTGCCGGATACTGCTCCGTCAGTTCAAATACCTGTGCAACCGATGGGAGATCAACATTTGGTAAAAATAACCGGTCAATGCTGTTGGCTGCACACCGCTGCATTAATTCCGCCCGCTTTAGCAGGTCATTTTCATAATACAAATGGGTATGTGTATCCGTCAATATCATGTTGCAAAATTAATGCAGAATAGTTATAAGTTATGCCGAATTTACCTTGGCATCTCACACTACAGATAACCAGCACTTAGTCACTTAACGTATGGGATACCGAAATAAATTCGGCATGGTATTCATTTTTTTTTAATTAACTTTCTTTTTAGCTGCCACGCCAGGTTTTTTAGCTACCGGCTTTTTAGCTAATGGTTTTTTAGCGGCTGTTTTTGGCAATGCGTGTTTAACCGGTTTAACTTTTACCAGTTCAATATCAAAAAGCAAAGTGCTGAATGGCTTAATATCCTCACCCGCCCCTTTTTCGCCATAGGCTAATTTTGAAGGGATAACAAAAACAGCTTTTGAACCTTCATTTAATAAAAGTAAGCCTTCATCCCAACCTGGTATAACCATGCCCGAGCCTACAGCAAACTTTATAGGCTCATAGGTGCGGCCCGGCTGTTGTAACCCTGCCTTTTTCGCTTCATCCTGAACGCTTGAATCAAAAACTTTTCCGTCCAACGTACGTCCGGTATAATTTACCCATACGGTATCACCCGCTAAAGGCTTACGTTTAACAGAGGGTGCAGTGATCAAATATTTTAAACCTGAAGGTGTTGCTTTTAGGATCAGTTTATGCTCGGCAATATATTTATCAGTATTAGCAACTTCATCAGATGAATACTTATCCATTTTTGCTTTCCTTTCGGCCATAGCTTCATCTAAAGTTTGTACCTTTTCTATCTTTAAAGTAAAATACATATTGCTGCCTTTAGGCAAAAATGGCGGACGCTGCTGCTCATTATTTTTAAAAATAGAATCAGTTGGCACTTTAATTAAAACGCTGTCCTTTAAGGTTAACAAAGGAAATATATCCATCAGGTCACCTTCCGCCTGTATTTGAGCTTGTAATGGCGCTCCGGCTTTATAAGAACTAAAAAGTATAGAATCTTTATCGGTTTTTTGTGTAGCCTGAAAGGTTACGATATCATTCAGCTTTATCCTATCGCCGGTATTGTGCGTAAATAATTGATATTGCGTACCTTTTGACGTGCGCTGAAAATTGCCTTGTGCATTTGCGTTGATAGCAAATACAGTAATAAACAGGTATAAAATATATTTTTTCATAATTAAAAAAGCCTTCCCTGTTAAAGGGAAGGCTGTATAGATTTGATTATTTTGTTGCCGGTTGTGGTGGAGTAAACTGAGGTACAGCTGGTTTTGGAGCGTTAGGATCAGCGTGTTTAATGTTAACCAATTCTACTTCAAAAACAAGTGGTGTATACGGACCTATCGGACCATTACCCTGATCGCGGTAAGCAAGATCTGACGGTATAACTAAAGTAGCTTTAGCACCTTTGTTTAACAATAGCAAAGCCTGATCCCATCCTGGGATAACCTTTCCTTGTCCAACAGGGAAAGCTATAGGTTTATAGGGAAGGCCAGGATTAAATGTTTTAGCTTTTGTAGCCTCATCTTTCAAATTGGTGTCAAACACTTTACCTGTAATTAATTTACCAACGTAATTTACATATACGGTATCGCCAGCAACCGGTACAGCACCAGTTCCTGGTTTTGTAATAACATAGTTTAATCCTGTGCTTGTTTTACTAACATTCAGCTTATTGTCTTCAATATATTTTTTGAGTTTTACCGGTTCCTGGTTTTTAAGCACATCTGACTGTGATTTTATATAACTGGTAACATTACCTTGAAATACCTGGTCTGTTTGCTTTCCTTTAGCAATTACTTTCTCAATTTTAATATCATAAACTATGTATTTACCTTTAAAACCCGGAGGTTTAGGTTTTCCTTTATAAGCAGAATCAGCAAAAACTTTAATTGTTGCACTATCGCCTTCGCTCAATAATTTAATTCCATCAAAAACATCGCCTTTAGTTTCTGATTTAGGCAAAAGCATTGGCACTGCCCGTCCAGACTCATAAGTACTGAACAATACAGAATCGGCATCATTTTTTGCAGTTAAGTTAACGTTGATAAAATCACCGGGCTGAATGTTAGGTCCGCTTTTATCAACATGTATATTGTATAGCATTCCATTATCACCCTTTTTAAATCCGCCGTTACAACTTGCTAACCCTACGGTTGCAAGCGCTAAAAACATTAAGTTTTTTTTCATTTTTATTGTATTAATAGTTTTTTATATTCAGGTAAAATTAATTTAAATTGATTGATAACGCTCTGAAGGCTATCAGTTGAATGCCCACCCGCGGCATTACGATGTCCGCCGCCGCTAAAATACTTTTTACATATATCATTTGCAGGAAAATCTCCTTTTGAACGCAAAGAAAGTTTCACTTTATCGCTGCGTTCTACTATAAACGCTGCTAAATGTATACTACTTATAGATAAAGCATAATTTACTATACCTTCGGTATCACCTGTATTAACGTCATATTTATCCAGGTCGTATTTATTAACAGCTATAATGGCTGTATTAAATTCCGGCAAAACTTCCAAACAATTAGTTAAACAATGGCCCAAAAAGCGAAGACGGTTCTCTGATGCACTATTGTATACCAGTTCATGTATACGCCAGTTAACTGCACCGGCATCAATTAAGTCGGCAACGGCCCGGTGTACGGCTGACGTAGTATTTGGCAGTCTGAAAGAGGCAGAATCTGTCATTATACCAGTGTATAAACAAGTAGCTACATCTGCATTAATTAAGGCTTTATTATGAAGTACATTCACTATAAAATCATATACCAGCTGAGCAGCAGCACAGGCATTAATATTCCAATTGCGGTAATCATCAAAGTCTTCGGGCTCCAAATGATGGTCTATCATTATTTTAAAAGCCTTACTTGACCTTACTAATTCCCCCATTTCATTAATACGGCCTAAAGCGTTAAAATCAAGGCAAAAAATAATTTGGGCATCAGCAATTAAATTCGCAGCTTGTTCCGTATGGGATGTATAGATCATTACCTCTTCATTACCTGGCATCCAGCTTAAAAATTCAGGATAATCTGTAGGCGTAATAACCTTTACGTGATGACCTTGTTGTATCAAATAATTATACAAACCTAACGACGAACCCATAGCATCACCATCAGGTTTGTGATGCGTAGTAATTACTATTTTTTGTGGCTGCGCTAAAAGGTTAATGAGCGAGGCTATATCTAACATTAATTTTCAAAAGCTGCAAATCTAATAAATTAAAGACAAACCATCACATATAATGAAAAAAGGCTTTATGATCCAACTGTAAAACGCTATTTTTGCGCCCAATTCACACATTAAATAATGGAAAATAACAAAACGTTTACAATGATTAAACCCGATGCTGTTGCCAATGGCCACATCGGTGGTATTTTAGAAAAAATTATAAAAAGCGGCTTTAAAATAGTTGCTATGAAATATATTTCTTTAAGTGCAGAAAAAGCGGGAGAATTTTACAGCGTACATAAAGAACGCCCTTTTTATAAAGACCTTGTTGCTTTTATGTCATCAGGACCTATTGTAGCTGCTATACTTGAAAAGGATAATGCCATTGAAGATTATCGTAAACTGATTGGCGCTACCGACCCGTCAAAAGCAGAACCGGGAACTATCCGTAATTTGTTTGCCAAATCAATTGATGCCAATGCGGTTCACGGTTCAGATTCAGATGAAAACGCTAAAATTGAAGGTGATTTCTTTTTCTCGGCTTTTGAAAGATTTTAAATGATCTTTTAATTTCCATACATCTTTTTACAGGGCATGAATTTTAAATATTCATGTCCTGTTTTTTTTTACATCTCCCCTGCAACCTGCTTTTTTAATTCCTGTGGTTACTTTAGTCGCTTACTCTGTTATACGTGATGATTTTTATGTAAAGCCGCATCCTCATTTATTAAAGAAAAATAATATCTTCAATTAATATTCCTTTAGCGTCTTCATTAATTTTATCTATAATCTGAGTCCGGATTAACATCAGTTCATTTTTTATTACTGATGACTCGATGCGCAAAAACATTTTTTTGTCATGTATAAATAGCTCTTTGGTCCGGTTTGCTACAGATTTTCCAACCAATTGGGGCCAGGCGGCTATTATGCCGGTTTCATCAAACCTGCGTTTAATTTTATAAACCTGCAGCATTTGCTCAATGGCTTCCTTAAGTGATTTATCGTTACTTTTACGCATCAATTTCTCCTTCTCTCACATTAAATAATTTAACCGGCACACCTATACTCTTAAATATATGCTCAACACGGCTTGTACTGGTATCGGTAATAAACACCTGTCCAAAATTATTATCTGATACCATTTGCATTAATTTAGTCACTCTTTGATCGTCTAATTTATCAAATATATCATCCAGCAGCAACAAAGGCTTAAATCCTTTTTGCTGTGTTAAAAAACTATATTGCGCCAGCTTAAGTGCTATTAAAAACGACTTTTGCTGTCCCTGTGAACCAAACTTCTTCATAGGCATGCCATGAATAACAAATTGAAGGTCATCCTTATGTATTCCTGCGGTAGTACGTTCAAGCGCTCTGTCCCTTTCCATATTCTTTTTCAGCAAGCCTGCAAAATCATCATTTAATAGTTGGGATTCATAGGTTAGCTCAACCTGCTCAACATTATCGCTTAAAAATTGGTAATGCTTATTAAATATTGCTGTAAAAGCCCCCATAAAAGCCTTTCGTTTTTCAAAAATCCGGTTGCCAGAAACTACTAATTGCTCATCAAGTATCTCCAGTAATGCGGGATCATATTTTCCGGTATCGGCAATTAGTTTCAAAAATGCGTTCCGATTGGCTAATACTTTATTATAGGTTATCAGTTCATCGAGGTAAAAAGTATCCGTTTGAGATATTACATTATCAATAAACTTTCGCCGCTCATCGCTGCCTTCTATTATTATGCTAATATCATATGGTGAAACCATTACCAGCGGCAATAATCCAATATGATCAGCAAGGCGCTGATAGTCTTTTTTATTACGCTTAAATTGCTTTTTTTGGTTACGTTTAACTGAACAGGCTATGTTTTCCTGTTGTTCATCCTTATTAAATGCACCTGTTATAATAAAAAAATCCGTTCCTTGCTTTATTTGCTGGGTATCAATAGGGTTAAAATAGCTTTTACATAACGACAAGTAATGAATGGCATCCAGTAAATTAGTTTTACCGGCACCATTATTTCCCATAAATGCGTTTACACCCTCGCTAAAGATCAATTCGGCTTCGGCATAATTTTTAAAATTAATAACAGATAGTTGTTTTAAATACATATGCAAATCAAGCGTCAAGACATCAAAATCAGGATAAAAAAGCAAAAACAGTCAATAATATATAGCTTGCCATCACTATAGTAACCGTTTTTTGCTCTTGCATTCTGCCCCTTGATTCTCTTCCTTTAACCGCCAAATTTAGCACTTTACAACGGCGCTTTTCAATATCGTAAACATTAAAAAAACAAGGCGTTACTATTAATATAAAAAGGTATTGATAAAACTTTTGAAAAAATGTAGTTTTGCAAACTTAATTTTAGAATAAATATGTCAAAAACCCCAGAGAATGCCAAGATTATGTTAAATGACGATTTTGGACAGACCGGCAAATTTGTACGCGAGAATCAAAAAAGCTTATTGTTTATTGGTTCGGCTATAATTGCTATGATCATCATTTATATTATTTATCAAAAATTATATCTTGGTCCACGTGAAGTTAAAGCTGCAAACCAAATGTATGTTGCTCAGGACTTTTGGGCTAAAAAGGATTGGGATAAAGCAATTAAAGGGGATGCCGGTTACCCGGGATTTGAAAAAATTGTTGCTGATTACAGCAATACCAAAGCAGCTAACATGGCTTATTTTTACCTGGGAGTAGCTTACTTAAACAAAGGCGAATACCGTAAAGCGATTGACAATTTTAACGAGTACAGAGGCGACGACAGCATGGTTGCAGCTGAAGCATATGGGGACACCGGAGATGCTTATGTGGAGTTAAAAGATTATGATAAGGCTCAAACCTATTTCAAAAAAGCGGTTGACAAATCAAAAAACAAGTTTTTATCTCCATTGTATCTGAAAAAGCTTGGTTTAGTTTTTGAAGCCCAAAATGATAACAAATCTGCAGCCGAAGCTTATAAATCGTTAAAAAGCGACTATCCTGAAAGTGCTGAAGCGCAAAATATAGATGAATATATTGGCAGGGTTGAAGCGAAATTGTAATTGAGTGATTAGAGATTAGTAATTCAAACCGATCTCTAATCTTTAACCTCTAATCTCTATCACATGTCTACCCAACATAAAAATTTATCTGATTTTTCTGGAACCAAGATACCATCTGCAGCGCCCTATAATTTTGGCATTGTAGTTTCTGAATGGAATACAGAAATTACTAATGCCTTGTACCAGGGCGCTTACCAAAATCTGGTGAATAATGGTGCATTACCCGAAAATATTTTTACTTATACCGTACCGGGAAGTTTTGAACTAACTTCAGGCGCTGATTTATTATTAAAAAACAGTAAATTGGATGCGGTAATATGCCTGGGTTGCGTTATACAAGGCGAGACAAGACATTTTGACTTTATATGTAACGCGGTTGCCAATGGCTTAAGCAACGTTGCTATTAAATATTCAAAACCGGTAATATTTGGCGTTTTAACAACCAACAATCAACAGCAGGCAATTGACCGTTCGGGTGGCAAACATGGCAATAAAGGAGATGAAGCGGCAGTTACTGCAATTAAAATGGCTAATTTAGTTGAAACTTTAAATAGTTAAATTCCGTATAGGACCTAAATAAAGTAAAATGAAAAAAGTAATATATATCGCGCTTATCGCATTTGCATTAGGAAGCCTGTCTTCATGCTCTAATAAGCTTTGTCCTGCCTACGGTTCTTACCCACGCGGCCGCTAACAGTTAAATGTCATTTTTAGTATTTGCTTCAAACTAACCTGAGTTTGCATTGTAACTTTGCAGGAAGTTTAACAATAATTATGAATTGGATACAATTAGAGTCTCCCGAACAGCTTACTAAAATTAAACAGCAACAAGGTTATAGCCTAATTTTCAAACACAGCACCCGTTGTTCCATTAGTATGATGGCAAAAAGACGTTTTGAAATGGATTGGGCTGCTTTGCCTGAAAATATGCCTCTTTATTTTTTAGATCTTATAAAATATCGTGATATATCCCACCAGGTTGCACAAGAGTTTCATGTGCACCATGAATCACCACAACTATTATTGATTAAAGACGGCGAGTGTATTTTAGATCAATCGCACGGCGGCATATCAGTTGATGAAGCAATATCAGTTCTTGGTTAATTGGTTATTAAAGAATAGTTGATTAGACATTAATTCTAATCAACTATTCTCTAATCCCTTAACTACCATCCAAAATCAACCGTTTTTTTCAGATCAGGATGCAGGCTTAAATAAACCGGGCAGGTAAGCGCGGCGCGTTCCAGTATTTTTTGCTCCTTTTCAGTATATTCTTTTGGAAATTGAAATTTGATCGCAATTTCAGCAACACGACGTGGATCAGCCGCCATTATTTTGGTAACTGAACATTCCGTATTATCTATATTAATATCATGAGTATTACCTGTAATACCCATTACAGTAAGCATGCAGCTTGCTAATGACGAAGACATTAAATCAGTTGGTGAAAATGCCTCACCTTTGCCGTGGTTATCAACCGGTGCATCGGTAATTATTTTAGTTCCTGATTGAACATGGGTAGCTTCAGTTCTTAATCCGCCAAGATATACAGTTTCGATAGTTGCCATTGTTGTTATAAGTGTTGCAGATGTTAAAATGGTGTAAAAGCGTTTAGTATGCAAATTTAAACTTAAGTTTTAATACATTGCAATTAGTGCTTTTTTTTATTGGAATTATTTATCAATTTTTCAAATAAGATTTAACATTTGGCTGACCGGCAACAACTTCAACCTTTAAACAATTACAACCTTTTTAACTACTTTTGTATTATGATTGAACTTCCTGTGGTGCCTGCTAATCAAACACAACGGAAGCCAGATTGGCTTCGTGTAAAACTTCCTGTAGGAAAGGAATACGCACATGTACGTAGTTTAGTTGATACACATAAACTACATACCATTTGCGAGAGTGGCAATTGCCCCAATATGGGCGAATGCTGGGGTGCAGGTACTGCAACGTTTATGATTTTGGGTAATATTTGCACCCGCTCCTGCTCATTTTGCGCTGTAGCAACCGGAAGGCCCCTGGCGGTTGAACTGGATGAACCTGCCCGTGTAGCCAATTCAGTTAAACTAATGCAGGTAAAACATTGCGTAATCACTTCGGTTGACCGTGATGACCTGAAAGATGGAGGCTCTATTATTTGGGCTGAAACCATTAATGCTATACGCAGGGAAAGTCCCGAAACTACTTTAGAAACATTGCTTCCGGATTTTAGAGGCATATGGGAAAATCTGGAACGTGTATTAGCAACCAGGCCCGAAGTAGTATCCCATAACCTGGAAACTGTAAGGCGCCTAACCCGCGAAGTACGTATACAGGCAAAATATGACCGGAGCCTGGAATGTTTAAAACACATATCCAATGCCGGCCTTCGTACCAAATCAGGAATAATGCTGGGATTAGGAGAAAGGGAAGAAGATGTTTTAGAAGCAATGGATGATTTACTGGAAGCTGGCGTTCAAATACTTACCTTAGGGCAATATTTACAGCCAACCCGTAATCATCACCCGGTAATTGACTGGATACATCCCGATCAATTTAATTTTTATAAACAAATCGGCTTGGATAAAGGTTTCAGATATGTAGAAAGCGGGCCATTAGTCCGTTCATCCTATCATGCTGAAAAACATTTGTTTGAAATTTGACAATACCTTTATATCCTCATTCCGTTGAGTAAGAAAATTAAAATATCCCTTTCAGAAGAAGAGCTGGTCCGTTCCTTAAGGAATCGGGAGAAAATAGCTATTGAAGCATTATATGACATGTATTCTTCTTCCTTATATGGTGTAATTTTACGGATAGTAGTTGATGTTCCTGTTGCTGAAGATATTTTACAAGAAACTTTTGTAAAAATATGGCATTCTTTTTCAAGCTACAGTACCGAAAAGGGGCGCTTGTTTACGTGGATGGTCAATTTAGCCCGCAACCTGGCGATAGATAAATTAAGATCTAAAGATTTTAAGAACCAAAATAAAAACCGCGAACTTGAAAATAACGTATCCTTCATAGATGAACAAAGGAATATTGTTTACAAGCCCGAGTTGCTGGATATTAAAGAATTAGTGGAAACACTAAAACCTGAACAAAAGTCAATTCTCGACTTAGTATATTTTAAAGGTTACACTCATGTAGAAGCAGCTGATGAATTAGGGATACCGCTTGGTACCATTAAAACCCGTTTAAGGATGGCTATTCAACAACTGAGAAAACATTTTAATTGAAATACGAATAAATTGGACGAAGTAAAAGCATATATTGAAACAGGGATACTGGAACTTTATGTTTTGGGGGACATTACCCCGGAAGAAAGGTTACAGGTGGAAGCGATGATCGCTGCTCATCCTGCTGTAAAAGCAGAGATTGCAGAGATAGAGAAGGCAATGGAATTATATGCGGATGCTAATGCTGTTGACCCTTCAGAATATCAGCGAGGTAAAATTTTAAACAGCCTGCTGACTAATTTAGCCGACGACCGTACTTTTACAGCTAAAAACAAGGTAAATACAACTGATAGCATTATTTCTATGCCCCCATCAAGGGCAAATAACTTTTACAAATATGCCTTTACAGCTTCAATAATCTTATTAGCGGCAAGTATAATTGCCTTGTATCAAATGCATAATCAGTTAATGGAATCTAATACCCAATTGGCTATATTAACTTCGCAAAATCAACGGTTTAGTAAAACCGTAAATTTAATGGATGAGCAATTAGGTGTATTTCGTGATACATGCTTTAAAGTGGTTAGGTTAAAACCTACAGGCAAAGTTCCTAATATTGGTATTACAGTTGCCTGGAACCCGGTTAAAAAGAAGGTAATGATTGATATGGCAACCATGAAAATGCCAAAAAATGATAAAACTCACCAATACCAGTTATGGGCGCTTGTTGGCGGCAAACCTGTTGACCTTGGGGTTTTTGACAAAACAGCCAGCGATACAACAGCCATGAAACAAATGAAATCTATAGCTTCTGCTGATGCTTTTGCCGTAACCCTTGAACCCAGGGGCGGTAGTATAAACCCAACCATGAGTGAAATGATGGTGTTAGGTAAATTTTAATACCAATTAACTCAATTGTTAAAATGTGTTAAATATACTATGGTAATGTAACGTAACCAGATAATTGACGTCTTATAAGTACTTAATCAAGTATGAAGTTCTTTATAAGATCAGTTATTATTTAAAAAGGCGGATATACATACTTGCATCCGTCTTTTTTAGCCACTA
>JAQBOY010000491.1 GCA_028287805.1 Mucilaginibacter sp. | reverse complement strand
CGCGACCGTTTATGGGAAATGGATATTCAAACCCGCGAGGCATCGGGCCGGCTATCAGAAATTTTAGGGCCGAAAACTTTAGCTATTGACCTGTATCACCGCCGTATGGGTATGGTTTACGGTGCGGAGAATACATTGCGCGGCATTATGAAGGACTCAAAAGTTAAAGCTGCGGTATTAGCTTATACTGATGGTATAAATAATTATATACATCAGCTTTCGCCCAAAGATTACCCGATAGAATTTAAATTACTGAATTACGCACCTGAAGATTGGAAACCCATAAACTGCGCTTTCCTGCTTAAATTGATGTCAGAAACATTAGCCGGCGGATCGGACCAATTTGCTATGACCAATAATTTAAAGCATTTTGGAGCTAAAGTAATTCATGATCTTTTTCCTGATTATCCTTTTCTGGAAGACCCTATAATCCCCAAAGGAACCAAATGGAATTTTAAGCCATTGCCTATACCTAAACCCTCTGCCAGCTTTTTAGCGCAGATGACCGATAGTATAAAAACACAGGGCAAAACCGAAGATATTGGCAGTAATAACTGGGCTATTGCAGGCAGTAAGGCTGCAAACGGGTATCCTATACTGGCTAATGATCCACATTTGCATCTAACTTATCCTTCCATATGGTACCAGGTACAATTGTCATCACCTACGGTAAATGTTTACGGTGTATCCTTACCCGGCGCCCCTTTTGTAATAGTTGGTTTTAACCAAAAAACAAGTTGGGGTGTAACCAATGTCGGCGCCGATGTGCTTGACTGGTACCAGATACGCTTTAGAGACGGTTCAAAAAATGAATACTGGTACAATCACAACTGGAACCCGGTTAAAAAACGGGTAGAGGTTATTAAAGTATTGGGGCAGCAAACTGTTTATGACACAGTAATATATACACATCATGGGCCGGTTGTTTATGACAGTCCGGCAAAAAGGCCTGAAAATAGCAATGCAAACATCCCGGTAGGTAATGCACTGCGCTGGATAGCTCATGATGAATCAGATGAGTTTCGCACCTTTTATTTGTTGAACAGGGCCCAAAATTATAATGATTACCGGGAAGCATTAAAATACTATACTGCACCTGCTCAAAACTTTATTTTTGCCAGCGCCGATAATGATATTGCCATTACGCCCAATGGCAAATTTCCGCTTAAGTTTAAAGATCAGGGCAAATTTATTTTGGATGGCAGCGATCCGGCTAATGATTGGCAAGGATGGATACCTTATGAGCAAAATCCTACAATAAAAAATCCTGTACGTGGTTTTGTTAGTTCAGCCAATCAATCAGCTACTGATCAAGCCTATCCGTATTATATTACCTGGAAATTTGATGCGCCTTATGAACGTGGCAAACGTATAAATGACAGGCTTACCGAAATGAAAAATGCTACTGTGGATAGCATACGATTATTACAGGGAGATACTTATAGTATACATGCTCAAAATGTACTTGGAGCTATGCTGAAATATTTGGATCCTGCGAAAATGACCGCCGATCAGCAACAATGCTACCAGGTTTTAAAAAGCTGGAACAAACGTTATGATGCCGGTGAAACTGGCGCTACCATTTTTGAAGTATGGTGGGATAACTTTTACCGCATGACCTGGGATGATAAGTTTAGCAATAAAAAAATGCTGCTGCTTTATCCTAACAGTGACCAAACTACTAAACTTTTGCTGACAGATCCTCAGTCGAAATGGTTTGATAATACAAAAACGCCTGTTACCGAAACATGCGGCGATGTTTTGAACATTGCCTTTACCCATACGGTTGACAAACTGGTAAAGCAAAAAGGCAAGCTAAACAATAGCTGGCAGTGGGGCGCAGTAAAACAGACCGAAATAACTCACCTGGCTAATTTACCGGGGTTTGGTTCGGGTAATTTTATAAGTGGCGGAACAAGCAGCGTAATCAATGCCATACATGGCGGTAATGGCCCATCATGGCGCATGGTAGTACAATTGGGGCCGGTAGTAAAAGGTTATGGTATTTTCCCGGGCGGTGAATCAGGCAATCCGGGTAGTTTTTATTATGATGATATGCTGCAAACCTGGAAAGATGGCAGGTTAAATGAGCTGCTCTTCCTGCAATCACCCAATGAAAGCTCTAAACGTATAAAATCAACTTTAACCTTAACTAAATAAACATATAACTATGTTATTCCTCATCATACTTATCCTGACAATTGCAAGTGGTTATTTTTTACCATGGTGGGCAGCGGCAATCATCGCTTTCTTAGCCGCGTTATATTGGGGCAAAACCTCAGGGCTGACTTTTGGATTGGGATTTTTAGCCGTATTTATAGCCTGGATAATATTGGCATTAGTTAAAAGCATCCCAAATAATAACAGGCTGGCTACCCGTGTATCGCAATTATTTCATTTACCTAACTGGATATTGCTATTGATCATTACCGCTTTAATTGGCGGATTGGTTGGGGGAATGGCAGCATTGTCTGGAGTGTTGGTGAAAAAAGCATTGCAAAAGTCTTAATAAGAAATAGCGATGGCTTTTATACGCATCGCTATTTCATACAGATAAGATTTAGCTATAACTTACATTGCAGCTAATGTTTGTTTAAGCTCTATTACATTAGCATCTTTACTTTTAGCGGCTTGAAATATTTCCGGTGAGCTCAGGCTGTTGCCATAAAAATTATGAGTGGCGCTTTTATCAATAGCCAAACTTGAACCATTTATGCTGATACCTGCAAAAAGTCCGCGACTACGCGAATAAGAATAAACCTCAGCCTCTAACTTATAGTCGGTATTAGCTGATGTTGAACGGCCAACCGGGCCTGCCGCTGCAGATATATCACCGCCAATAGTAAAGTCGCCGTTTTTTACTTTAGCTAAAACGCCCTGGTGGCGAAATACCAATATCAAATCAACTGATTGCACACCTATTTGAGCGCCAATGCTGCCACCGGTAAGGGTAACAAATACAGGGTCGCTCCATTTTCCGTCAGGTAATTTTACCATAGCTACGCCTTTGCCGCGTTTACCGCCAATACCTAACCCCGCATTGATGAGCCTTGGAATGATAACTATTCCCTTATATTGGGCAATCAGGTCATGCGGTATACTTTCTTTCATTTTACTAAATTCTCTTAATACATTAACAGCACTTTGTATCCTTTCAGTTTCCTTGTTTACTTGTGTTGCAGATGCCATCACAAAGAATGCACTTAACAGAACCGGTAAGACTAAAAATTTTAATGTTTTCATGATCGTATCAATTATAGTGAGATGAATAAATAACCATAAAATCAAACAGTTGTTTGTGTTTTGTGTAAATCAGCATTAACAGAATTTTTCCCTGCATGCTGAAAATTCTTTAATTCTAAAAAATTACGGTTCAAATAAAAATTACACATTTACCCTATCTTTGCCCTAATGAATAAACCGCATAGGCAAACCATATTTTCCATTAACCATAATGATCAATTTAATATGGTTGCCTTACAAATATTTCAATACCAGGCTCAACATTGCACGGTTTACAAGGAGTTTATTGCAGGCTTAAAGATCAACCCGGCAAATGTTAAAACCATTGAACAAATCCCTTTTTTACCAATAGAATTTTTTAAAACACATAGCGTTGTTAGCACCAATGATCCGGTGCAGGTAACTTTTACCAGTTCGGGCACTACCGGTATAACAACCAGCAGCCATTTTGTTACTGATGTAAGCTGGTATGAAGAAAGTTTTCGCCAGGCCTTTCAATTATTTTATGGCGATATTAAAAACTACACCATACTGGCCTTGCTGCCATCCTACCTGGAGCGCGAAGGTTCATCGCTTATCTATATGGCCAATGATCTGATCAAGCAATCCCAAAACCCGGATAGCGGTTTTTTTTTATACAACCATGATGAACTGGAAAAGCAGCTTAAAAAACAACAGCAGGCCAAAAAATCTACGTTGCTTATTGGGGTAACTTTTGCGCTGCTTGATTTTATTGAGCAACATCCTATTAACTTTCCTGAACTTATAGTGATGGAAACCGGCGGCATGAAGGGCCGCCGTAAAGAAATGATACGCGAAGAACTGCATGATACCCTATACAAAGGCTTTGGCGTTGATGCCATCCATTCTGAATACGGTATGACTGAATTATTATCACAGGCTTACTCCAAAGGCAACGGCATTTTTAACTGCCCGCCCTGGATGCGTATTATAACCCGTGATACTAATGACCCAATGAGCATACTCCCCGGCGATAAAGCCGGTGGCATAAATGTGATCGACTTAGCCAATATTAACTCCTGCTCATTTATTGCTACCCAAGACCTGGGTAAAGTATATCCGGATGGTTCATTTGAGGTGTTGGGCCGCTTTGATAATGCCGATATCCGTGGCTGCAATTTGCTAATCGCTTAAAGTTAATATACAGCTAACAGAATTTACTTATTTTTGTACGCATCATAAAGCTAAAAAACATGATTGAGAAATTTTTGAACGATGAGCAGGAGCCAAAAGCTGTTGAAAAGGTTTACACCAGGCTGGTTGACCTGCTTACTACAGGCGAAGAGATATTATATATAGCTGTTCAAAAAAAACCATTGGTAAACTTATTTCCTGATTGTATAGCCATCACTAATAAGCGTATACTATTTTTTACGGCTGCCAATTTGGGTTTAACCTTAAAGTTTGTCGATTTTGTTTGGAAAGATATTGTTGATGTTGCAACTAAAGAAGAATTAATAGGTGCTGTTTTTAGTGTAAAAACAACTAACGGCGCCGAAATGGGTGTAGATTACCTGCCTAAAGTTCAGGCGCGTAAACTTTATCAATACGCACAGGAACGCAAAGAAGCTGAGCGCGAAGCCCGCCGCCTGCGCGACCTTGAAGAAAAACGTGCCGAATCAGGATCGTTACAGTTTGAAAACCCGGCTGCTTTTACCGCTTTCCAGGCCGCCACTCCAGCTCAACAACCTGCACCTGTTCAGCCACCTGCTCCTGTTGCTCATGAAGAACAAAAACCAGATGAGCTGACCGAAAAGCTAAAAAAATTAAGGACGCTGTTTGATAACGGTTTGATTTCGCAGGAAGAATACAATCACAAAAAATTGGAGTTGTTGAGCGATTTGTAAATATGCAGAGAGATTAAGTGTAGAGACACAAACTTTGCGTCTCTAATTTTTTGTTTTTTAGTGTAGACGCAGGTATTGCGTCTCTGCATAAGTGCATATAAATCTTACTTTTCTACACTAAAAAACAAAGCTTTTAATTCCGTAGCCTCATCCGGGTGCATTTTACCGCCCAGTATTAACCTCAGCTGCCGGCGGCGCAAGGCGCCATCATATAAAATAATTTCTTCGGCAGTTTCAGGCAGCAATTCCGGAACGTTTATCTTATTCCCTTCCTTATCCAACGCTACAAATGTGTAATAAGCTTCATTACTTTTAACACTTGTACCCGATGGAATATTCTGTGCCCATACATCCAGCCTAACTTCTACTGAAGTAGTAAAAGCACGGGAAACTTTAGCCTCAATAGTAATTACGTCACCCAGCTTAATGGAATGCTTAAAGGAAACATTATCAACCGATGCGGTAACCACAATGCGGTTACAATGCTTTTGAGCAGAAATAGCTGCTGCAATATCCATCCAATGCAACAAACGCCCGCCCATTAAATTATTCAGTGTATTGGTGTCATTTGGCAACACCAGTTCATTCATTATCGTATGTGATTCTTTAGGCGTTTTTCCTTTCATAGTCAGCTATTTAAGCGTAAAGATACATTTTAAACAGAGAATTAAGATTCAGCGATGCCAAATAACATCCCAAAGTCAAAAAAAGATGTTTAAACAAGTATTTTTAAAAAGATTCGGTTTCTAAATATATTTTTGCCAATAATTCTAAAAAATTTAAACATAACATGAAAAAGATCATTACCCTTTTAACTGCGGCTGCCCTATCAACAGCAACATTTGCTCAAACTACCTGGAAGGTAGATAAAGCGCACTCGCGTTTACAATTTACTATTACACACTTAGCCGTATCAGATGTTGATGGTTTTTTTAAAGATTTTGATGTAACCGTTGCCGCCAAAAAATCTGATTTTAGCGATGCTAAATTTGACATGGTTGCAAAAACAGCTTCTATTAATACTGATAATGAGCAACGTGATACCCACCTTAAAAGCGGTGAATTTTTTGATGCTGCTAATCACCCTACACTTACTTTTACCAGTACTGGTATTACCTCAACAAGTGCTAATCATTATAAGTTAGTTGGCAAAATGACCTTAAATGGTGTTACAAAACCAGTTACTATGGATTTATGGTACCGCGGTACTATTACCAACCCCATGACCAAGGCTGAAGATGCCGGCTTTCAGGTTACCGGGGTTATTAAACGTTCAGATTTTGGTTTCGGTTCAAAATACGGCGCGCCAATGCTGAGCGATGAAGTGACCATTAAAGCAAACGGTGAATTTGCTAAAGCAAATTAAGATATTAGTGATTGGTTGATTAAAGATTAGTTAGTTAATAATTATTAAGAACTAACTAATCTCTAATCACTAACCTTTAATTAACTATATCCTCGTAAAACTCATGGTACGGCCAATAAATTTTAAATGCCAGTACCCGGTTACTCTCAATTCTCCGTTTTTATCAATATAGGCAGATGCATCCCATTCACGCCCATTCTTGGCATCGTATATTGTCCCGTTCTCCCAGGAGTTGGATTTTGGAACATAAATCATATTTTTTAATATACTCATACCAATCAATTTACGATTGCGGAAAGCCGGATCAGGATTGTGTTTATCCGTCCATTCGTCCATACGTTTGCTGGTATCTGTATTTTTAAACCAAATCACCTTCGCTTTATACTCATCCTTTTCTTTATAAACCTCCACTATCAGGCTTTTTTCAGATGACATCCATTTACCGCATACCTGATCAGGACTGGGAACTTTAGATACATTTGAAATAACAGACACCAAGAACAACAAGCTCAAAAATTTAAACATCAGCTATTTAATTTATATTTTATATTATTTTCAAAATAATCTTCATGCCAATATAATTAATATTAATGCTAATTTTATTGCCATTGAATTAATAATATAAAATGAAAAAGATATTCTTTGTTTTTTTTCTGAGCATTTTTTTAAGCAGTTTTGCTTTCGCCGATACAATTTCTATCAATCATTTTGTAATTAAAGAAAATCCTTTTGCCAAAGATGAGATAGCCGTAGTAGCCAGCGACTCGTTGAATAACATTAGCGAAAATGTAAGCGGTGTATTTAATTTCACTATAAACGGCTTTAATGAAGCGTTGACATTTGATAAAGGCACTGCTTTTTACCGGCATAAATTAGAACGTTCCAGCTTTTTGTATGTAAAGCATGTAAATGATAGCGGTACACATTCTATACTTTATTACGTATACAAGCAGGACAGCAAAATCACCCCTATACATATAAGCTGGATTTTACTACTGGCCATACCCATAGCACTTGTTTTAATAGCTTATATTTTTAAACGGTTTGTCATCATTGCGCTTATCCTGTTTTGTGTATTTCTATACTTTAACCATCATAACGGGTTAACTGTCCCCACATTTTTTGAAAGTATAATTGACGGGCTGAAAGGACTGTTTAAATGATGTAGATAATGTGCGGATGTGCAATCCGCAGGAATCATTTTGTTCATTAATTAATCATTTGCACATCTGCATATCCATGCATTTGCACATTCACGCTGACATCCGCACATCATTAAAAAGGCATTCCGATTCCAAAGTTTAGCTGCATAAAATTGTAGCTATCACCGTAGTTTGTCAGGTATGATCTTTTAAATGAGCCGGGGCGAAATAACTCGTTGATATGGTTGACTAATACCCATTGTTCTGAGCCATTAAATTCCGGGTCTTTAAACTTAAATGCCGCGTCGAGCCTGAAAACAAAGAAGCCCAAATCAAATCTTAAACCCGTTCCAATACCAATTGCTGAGGACTGCAAGATATTATTAAATTTAAATTGCCCCCCAGGATTTTCTGTAGTGTTATTTAAACGCCAAATGTTACCGGCATCCATAAAAACAGCTCCTCTTAATATAGAGCCAAAAAAATCGCTCGATATCTTGTACCGGTATTCGGCATTGCTAATAATCTTGATCTCCCCAAACTGATCAAGATATTTTAAACGGGAACGTAGATTATCCCCGTTTGAAGGTACGTTTGGCACTCCCGGCGGCCCGTAAGCTGTTGAACGGTTAAAGTCGCCCGGGCCTAAAGTACGCGGCAGCCAGGCTCTGATATCATTGGCTCCTCCCGCGTAAAAGTTCTTTTCAAATATCAGCTGTGTGCTATTGCCATACGGCACTCCTATCCCCGGATTTAAACGGAATATAAACTGACGTTCGCCGCCTAAATTCTTGTATACCCTAAAATCAACTTCACCTTTAGTATATTGGGCAAAGGCATAGCCAAAAATAGTGCGTTGGTGTAAGGTATCCTTTGGCGTATTTAATACGCTGCCCACGCCCGATAGAAAATTGCCGCCAACATCCAGCGTTCCTCTAAAGTAAATAAAGTTTGCGTAGCTGTTTAATTTATTGGCATTTAATTGATAAGCATACTGACTGCCTGTAGTAAACACCGTACGCCCAATAAGATAGATGTACGAGTAAAAATTATTTTTCAGCAGATCACGGTAGGCGGCGGGATCAATAATACCTTTTGAAAATTCAATATCAATGGGCGTTACACTATGTATTTTATTAGCAGTTTCGGCAAAATCATACGTTACCGAAGTGTTAAAGCTGGTACGTTCAACCAATCCTTTTTGAAAGAACAAGGAATAATTAGTGGAAAAGGTAGTATGAGGCACCCCATACTTTCCGGGTTTAGCAAAATTAAATGGCGATATAATACGCGGGTAAATCAGATTCACACCAATTTTAAAATCCTGATTTTCAACACTACTTAAACCGGATGAGCTGCGGCCGTTATCATATAACACACTTGCATTTAACTTAATCTGCAAAATAGCTGCCTGCTTAAATAAGTTTCGATCTGTAAAAGTATTCCCTATATTATATCCGTATTTACCCGAGCTAAACAAAAACTCGCCTTCAACACGGTCTGACATTTGTTTAAGCGGCACAATGTCAATTTTTGAGTCTAAACGGTTAGTACTATCGGCCAGCTTCTTATAAGTTGGATTAGGTACATTTCTAAATTCATTTAATTCTGAAAGACGGGAAGTAGTTAAGATTTGTTTATCAATATTATATAATTCACCCTTTTTCTGGAAAATATAGTCAATAACCGTATGTGGTTTAAACTTGCCTGAAAAATCGACAAACCTGAATTGTGAATCCACCTGTAAAGTATCCGCTTTTCCCTCGGTCCTTCCGTTACTTTTGGCAATAGTGATCAGCGTATTATTAATAGTATATACCGGATGCGCTAATTTTCCGGCAGGATTATCAATAACCGTTTTTATATCAACTACACTATTGTTATAAGTTGAATCATATTCAAAATTGATATATTGCCTGTAAAAGTCAAAATACCCGTTCCGCTTCATAATCTGGTAAAACTCATCGCGGTCATAAGCCAAACTATCGGTATCAAAACGCCCGCCGGGTTGTATATGTGAAAATTTAGGACGGTTTAAATGGTAAAGAGCCTGTACCTTTTTATCAGATATACTGTCTGTAACCTTTCTTATCCTAAACATAGGGCCTTCTGTAGTAGTAAATACCAGTTCGGCTCTTTTCTTTTTGATATTTATCGTATCTACTACTTTGGCTTTCAAATAGCCTTTGCTTTGTATATATTTCTCTAT
>JAQBOY010000487.1 GCA_028287805.1 Mucilaginibacter sp. | reverse complement strand
GGCAATGAGTATTCCAGCGGGACCACCGGTTTGGAGAATCCGCAATGGCTGATCAATGAAAATCATAACCAGGATATCACCAATACCATCATTGGAGGAGTTACGGCCTACATTAACATCTTTAAAGACCTGCAGTTCCGGGCGCAAACCTCCGGTAACCTTATCTGGGGAAACAGGAACACATTTATACAAAAAGGCGGGGTAAATAATGTGAATGGCTCTTACAGCGAACTTCAGCAAAATAACCAGAACTGGAATACCGAAGGGTTATTTACCTACCGGAAAAATACCGGTAATTTCTCCATCGTTGCTAATGCGGGCGGCAATATACGTACTTTTAATTATTACAACACCAGTGCCACGGCAAGCCAGTTAATCGTACATGACATTGCCAGTCTCAGTAATAATGCCTCCGTACTTTCAGGTACCGAATCTTTAATCAGATCCCAGACAAATTCATTGTATGGCGTTGCTTCCGTGGGTTATAAAGGGTATTTATACCTGGATGTTACCGGCCGCAATGACTGGTCATCGACCCTACCGGCTGCCAACCGATCGTTCTTCTATCCGTCTGCAAGTACTAGTTTCATATTCAGCGAGTTTTTTAAAATCCCTCAAAATATCATGAGTTTTGGTAAGTTAAGGGGATCCATAGCTAATGTGGGTAATGATACCAGTCCTTATAATATATTGGGGGCATTTTCAACAGTTGCACAGCCGTTCAATGGCCAGCCGCTGGTAAACTATGACCAGGTATTAAGGAACAGTAACCTGAACCCGGAAAGCACTACCTCAATAGAATTTGGGCTTGAGTTGAAATTTTTACATGACCGTATCTCGTTTGACGGATCCGTTTATAGTAAGAAAACAACCAATCAAATTCTGCAGGGAGCAATAAATCCCGCATCTGGCTATAGCACCCAGTTCATCAACGCCGGTGAAGTGACTAATAAAGGTATTGAAATATCTGTTAGCGCTACGCCTGTAAGGTCCGGGAATTTTAGCTGGGATGTTACCATGAACCTTTCCGCCAACCGCAACAAGGTGGTTTCTTTAAGCCCGGGTTTAACGCAGTTTAGATTGGGCGGCGCCTTACTGACAAGTGTTTATGCGGAGGTTGGCCAGCCGATAGGTACGATAAGGGCGGAAGATCAGGCCAAAGACGCCCAGGGAAATGTGATAATCCAGCCTTCATCGTTCATGCCGTATAGTGCAAGCACACCATTTACCACTGATGGTAAAGCCACGCCAATTTTGGGTAATTTCCAGCCTAAAGGCCTTGGTTCATTTGGCTCTACCTTCAGGTATAAAGCCTTTGATTTTAACTTTTTGCTGTCAGGCAGATGGGGCGGTCAGATATTTTCAGGAAGTTACTGGAGAGCAGATCAAAACGGTATTACCGTGGAAAGCTTAGGGGGCAGGAATGCTTATGAATTATCCAATACCATTTTAGGTGAAGGTACGACAGCGCAGGGTGGAAAAACTTCTTTATACGGAAATCCATATCCTGACGCTTCCCGTTCTAAAGGATCAATTTTTCAAGGTTATTACCCGTTGGTAGATGGCAGTGGAAATATTGTATATGATAAAAATGGCCTCATGATAGCAGATAAAACCAAACCTAATACTCAGTATATTAACCCTAACACTTATTGGACCCGTGCATACCATATTAACAGTGAGTTAGTGTTTGATGATTCATACATCAAACTAACCCAGGTCATCATTGGCTACAATGTTCCACGGAGATTGTTAAGCAAAACAGTTTTTAAAAGCGCGAGAATATCTTTAGTCGGCCGTAACCTTTGGACCATTTTACAGCATACGCCAAGAGGTATTGATCCCGAATCTGCTAATTCGTCGGGTAACGCACAGGGCCTGGAACTGGGCGGCGCCCTCCCCTATGCCAGCTATGGTGTTGATTTAAAATTCTCATTATAAAACGACTATGAAAAAGATAATTTATTTGATTGGCCTCCTGATAGGGTTGACATCATGTACTAAAAATTTCAATAAAATAAATACGAATCCCAATACGTTCGCCACCACCGACTTTGATCCGGTAATGTCCTATGTGTTTAAACAAACGACCGATCAGATGGAAAACGATAACTGGGGTTATTTATGGGAATACGGGCACATTATAGATAACTATGCCCAGCGGTATAGTACCGGGGACAATTCCCGTTGGAATACTTTTTATATTAATGTGCTGGGCAATTTACGGCAGCTGGAAAATCTGTATGGCGGCAACGCAGGTTATACCAACAGGATTGCCATTGCACATATATGGGAATGTTATATCTATTATCAGTTGGTAGCTACTTATGGTCCGGTCCCTTACAGCCAGGCTGGCTTAAAAACCACGGTAATACAGTATGATGATGAAAATACCATTTATACCGGACTGCTTAGCCAGTTAAAGGCCGCATCTTCGGCGATCGTTCTGACTGGCGATAAAATGACCACTGATTTGATTTTTGGTGGTGATTTAACTAAATGGCAAAAATTTGCCAATGCGCTGCGCTTAAAGATCGCTCTGAACGTGCAGAAGAATTTACCGGCTCTCGCTGTTACGAATATTAAAGACGTTATGTCAGATGAAGCATTGTTGCCGCAGTCAGATGCGGATAATGCCAAATTTAATTATGGAACAGCCAGCGGCAGCCAATCGGCGTATTTTAATCATTTTGTACTGAACACATCGGCGGCAAATGCCATAAAACTTACCGGCGGCCCGATAATGAGTGATTACATATTCACTTACTTTCGTTCATACCATGACCCGAGGGTCGATGCTTATTTTAATAAGGCGCAAACACCGATCAGCATAAAGGATACCCTTACCAGTACGGCCGATGCCTTTCACTATATTGTTACTTATACCATTCCTCATCTGGGAACACCTAAATCTACAGCTACACTGGTGCAATGGAATCTGGGCTCTCAGATTTTTCAATCAGGTGTAAATTATATCCTCAATTTCAGTACACTTCCCGGGCTTACTCAGTTACCGGTTCAAACACCATCAGCCATCAACCTGCTGGCTGCCGACCGTCCGTTTTATCATATGACCTATGCCGATGTATGTTTTATGAAAGCCGAAGCGAACCTGCTTGGTTATGGTGGTACACAAACCGCACAAGCATATTATACAGCAGGCATCAATGCCAACTTTGCTTTTTGGGGGCTCACCCCGGCGCAGGCGACAGCTTATCAGGCCCAGGCCGGAATTGCGTGGTCTACCACTGGCCATGGATTTAATTATCAGCTCGGTTTTATCAATACCAGTATTCCTGCTGATAATATGACCAAAATTTGGATCCAGCAATGGATTAACTCTTTTGCTGACGGAGCCTTTGATGCCTGGTGCTTGCAGCGGCGCACCCGAAACCTTTCGCTTCCTCCGCATACCAATCCCGGAACACCTAACCTGACGGTTTATACATTTGCTGATCTGCCTGATAGGTGGAATTACCCGGTTTCGGAAACCTCAGTTAATACCCAGGGCGCTGCCGGTGGTGCAAAGTTGCTGGGCGGTTATGATTATCCGACCATGTTGTTACAATTTGCTAAAACATACACCCACCCTAACTGGACAGCGGTCCCCGCATTTTATGATGATACCTATTTAGAAAAATGGTATGGTACAACTATTCAATCCCTTACCAATAATAAAATTACCTATACGCTGCTGTCCAAATATTAACATTAACGATTAAAAACATGATACGTAAACATATATTGAAGTGCAGTTGCCTGGTAGTGCTGGCATGCATCCTGCTGGTTGCCTGCAAAA
>JAQBOY010000459.1 GCA_028287805.1 Mucilaginibacter sp. | reverse complement strand
GGTTCTGTTGCTAAAACCAGTTTAATATTTAATTTTTGTGATACATCCATTACCTGTACCACATCTTGTATGGCAACAGTTTTGTCAACATATAACACTATAGTTAACTCAGTAGCCATGCTTTTGTAAGCAGATAAAGCTGATTGCAGATCAGCAACAGGTACTTCCTTTTTATCTACATAATACCTCAGGTCCTTGGTTACCGACACAACTATTGTCTTTTTTGATACCGCCTGCCCGCTTGATGATTTGGGCAGCATCAATTTAATAACGTTAGGATTGGTCACTGTTGATGCAATAAGAAAGAATAATAACAGGAAGAACATGATATCATTCATGGCCGAGGTATGCACCTCCGCTGACATTCCTCTACTTTTTTTTCTCAGGTTCATTTGCTGGGTTCTTCTAACAGGTCAATAAATTCAATAGCGTCAGTTTCCAGTTTTAATATCACTTTATCCACCATCATATTTAAAATATGATAACATACATAAGCTACAATGCCCACAAATAAGCCCGCTGCCGATGTTACCATTTTTACATATAAACCACCAGATATAACGCCCATACTGATGTTATCAGTCTTTGATATATCATAAAATATTTTAATTACCCCGGCAATAGTACCCAGGAAGCCAAACATGGGCGCGATGCCGGCTACAATACCCAGAATGCCAATATTTTTTTCGAGTTTGGATACTTCCAGCTTGCCTATATTTTCAATAGCGCCTTCTATATCTTTAATAGGCCGGCCTATGCGCAGCAAGCCTTTTTGCAACATACGGCCAAGCGGCGAGTTGCTGTTACGGCAAATAGCTATGGCAGATTGCAGGTTCCCGGTAAGTATACTTTCACGTACCTGTACCATCAGGTGTGATTCGTTTTTTGACGCTTTGCGAATAGTAAAGTACCGTTCAAAAAATATTACCAAGCCTAAAACAGCTAAAATTCCAATAGGTACCATTACCCATCCGCCTTTAATCAGTAAATCGCCAAAACGTAATTCCTGGTTGGGTATGGCGGCTAATTGCTGGCCTGCTTGTTTGGCAGTATCTACTATGGCTTTAGCGGTATCTGTTGCTACTGTTTGCAAAAATAATAATGTCATTTCTTTCGTTTAATTTCTTTTAAATAAGCGTCTTTGGGTATTTTTTTTGATTTTGTCAGCTTAATCCTGGCCGAATCAGCTTCATCGTTGGTGTTATAAGCGCCAACTGCTATTCTAATGAGAGAACCACGCGTGTCATTGGAAATATAAGCATGTAATCCTTCCTTATTGAAATAGTTAATTACCCTCTCAGCTTCCACATGAGTTTTACAAGATAAGGCTATTACTTCCCAATGAGCATTTGGATTAACGTTTGAAGGTTCGCTGGTCGTAATATTAGCAGGTGTCTGTTTAGCAGGGCCATTAGTTGGTGTTTGAACAGCGGGAGCATTAACAGGAAGGTTTGGCTTAGCAGGAACACCGGCAGCGGATGTAATTGGCTTGGTTGTGTCCGTTTTTATCTTGTTGCTATTCGTATCTACCGTATCATGTTTTGGTGGTACAATTGGTGTTATTATAACTTTTCTGGGTTCAGCCTTTTGTTTTACCACCGGTGGTTTTGTACCCGTAATTTTTTGTTCCCATGCTATTACCTGATTAAATGTGGATGGGGCATATTGATATATACCAAAAACTGCAAGCGCTGCAACCAGTACAACCAGCAAAATAATTAACCAGGCGTAAGAACGGGTAACTTCAGCATTGCCATATATATCATTCTCTGCTACCGCTTGTTCCGCTAATTCCGGATCACTTACTTCCCCGGCAAAAGATTGTTCAATTACAGGTTCTGAAACAGGCGCATTCTCGATTTTTTTTATTTTAACCGGAGGGAAGCCAAAAAAGGCTGGATTATTATACGTTGCCTTAAACTTTAGTTCGCCTTTTTCTGTAAAAAACCACCCTAAATTAGACAGCGCAACCTCCTTTAGCAGCGCATTTTCTTTTATATCGGTAATATATTTTTCCGTAAAAAATTTAGATGATGTTAGTGATATATTTTTTTTATCAGCGATATACTGAACTAATATGTCATCATCATCTATCGGCTTCGAATCAAATAGTATCCTGTAAGATGGAGGATAAAATTTCGCTTCGGCTTCATTATAATAACCGGGCACTCGTGCCTGTTCAAGGAAACCCAAACCGGGTACACCTATTTTGCCATACTGTTCAAGTAGTTCGCTTATGTAAAAGCTTACGTCCATTTGCTAAAAGTAACGGTTTATTATAAAATATTCAAAAAACCTGCCTGTGTTGCCAGGCAGCGTTTAAAAACTAAATCCCGCTCCGCCAAATATATTAAATCCATAATCAGGATAGTACAACCAAGTTTGATTAGTTGCATTTAAAATATTATTTACCTTACCAAAAATAAATATTCTACGATTTACCTTATATTCTACACCGCCGCTCAAATCAACAAATGAATTGATATTCACAATACTTTGGGTAGGATTAAACACACGGTCGTAAGTTGAACCACGAACTAATAATGAACCGGTAACTTTAACTTTATCGGTAATTTTAATTGAAGTTCCGGCGGTTAATTTAAATTTAGGCAAATTCCACGGTTTCGCTTCAGAGGCCATTTGATAATTTTTAAACTCTACCTGCCCAAAAATATCCAGCTCATCAGATGGTTTAAAGTCCAGCTCGCCATTAAAACCGTTTACCCGCGCGGTCCCATTATCATATATAATGGCAAATTTATTAAACGTGTTGTTAAAATTGCTTACAAATAACGGCATGTTATTAATGCTGTTACGATACACATTAGCTTTAAAACTTAGCCCCGGAGCCAGTGTGCCCTTTAACCCCGCGCTGATATCCAGCCGGTCAACAGAGTTTTTGATGGCTATATTTTGCCCTATAAACGGGTTTATTGCCGAAAAGTCGCGAATGGAGGATTTATTAACATCTCCCTTAGCTTCTAAAAACAGCCGTACATATTTAGGTATTATCTGCAATTCAAGCTTAGCAGCTGGGAAAATAAAGAAGCGCGATGAAAAACCAAATTCATCAACCAAATTTATACCCGCATCAATTTTATAATTATTACCCTGAAATTTAAGGTAAGGATTAACTCTTAACAGGCTATTGTTGTAAGAGTATAAACTGTCGTTTTGAGTACTCAAATCAAGCGATCCGCTTACACCGGCATAAAACTGCTTTACAGTTTGGTTTAAAAAACCGGATAATACCACATTGCTTTCCCTGGCATGGTAAGCGTCACTATAAGCATATCCCTTTAATTTTAAAGCATAGGTAAAATCGTTTTCAACATCCTTATAGTTCTTCGCTATTTCTCCTTCCGCGCTTATTGTACTAAAGTGCTGGTGCCCCGGGTTGAAATTTGCCGGAGGAAGGGTATTCGCGTTATAACCATAAAAGTAATTGCTGTTATAGCTATAATCAATACGGCCGCTAAATGCATTTTGATCAGTAATGCTTTTACCAAATACCCCAATTGAGCTTTTACTTTCATTTTGTTTGTAAATTGTTCCCGCTTGTGAAAAATGTTTTAGGTAACCGCCCGCCTGTAATGCCTCGTCGCGCCCATTGGTAATGTAAGCCTCGCCATAAAGGGTTTTTAAATTACCGGCGCCCACTTTTACATAGTTAGGTTCAAGAACCGAATCTTTTTCGGCAGGCATTTTCATGGAGTTCAACTGCTTTATATCTTCGTTTTTCTCCAGCCGTTTATCTAATGTAGTATAGCTTAATGGCGCCTTAAAAGGTATTTTATCCTCCAGTTCGGGATTGCGGCGTATTTTTACAGCATCGGCCAATACAGGTTTGTATGCTGAAGTTACCACAATTTCTTCCGAAAGACTACCGGGGTTTTTATCCTGCGGATTTTTGGCATTGGCCCCTCCGCCTTTTTTAGTGGTGTCACGGGTTGTTTTAGCAGCAGCATCACCTAAGCCTCTAACGTCGCTTTTAGAGGGTGCAGCCTTATTAACTGCGGGTTTACTTGCTGGTTTTGCAGGTGCTTTTTTGGCAGCAGGTTTTTTAGCTTGTGTTTTAGCAGCCGCTTTTTTAGTGGTATGCTTTGTTTGTGCAATAGCCGGAACAAAGTATAATGCTATGATTAAGGTAAGCAGCGTATAAGTGTATTTTAGTTTCATGTGCCTGTCTTATTTATCCTTTGTTTTCCGGTTTCTTAAGTTGTGTAGTATCTGGTTTCATCTCCTGGGTACTATCCGGTTTTATCTCTTGCTTACTATCTGGTTTCATCTCTTGCTTATTATCCGGTTTCGTCTCCTGAGTGCTATCCGGTTTTTGAACCACTTTTCCCGGCGATAATATTTGCAGCTTTTGTTGAGCTAAGGGTAAAATATCATCATTGCCCTTGTAATTATCTATAATGCTTTGCAGCGTGGCCTTAGCCTGGAAAGTATCCTTAAGCTTCACATAATTATCGGCCAGTAAAATAAAGGTTTTTGCTACCCAGTAATCATAGTTTGGCATTTCTTTAGCCAGGTCAAAACACATTTTTTGCGATGTTTTATAACGCCCTTTTAAATATTCAATATTAGCTATGTTATATTTTGCCTCGGCTGCGGCTACCGTTTTTGTATTATTTATGGTATAATCAAATTCATTGACAGCACTTGTGGTATCGCCTTTTTGCAGGTAGGCCAGGCCGGCGTATAAGCCCGTTTTAAACTTATCCTCCTGTGCCGATTTTTCGTTTCCCCTTATCAGTTTAACATATTTGATCGCGTCATCAGGCATTTTCATTTGCGCGTAACATAACAGCAGGTTGTTGATGGCGAAACCATAATCAGCCTTATATTCAGCGTTTGTTTCCAGCTTTTTCAAGAACACTACCGCGTCATTATACTTTTTCTGCGCTATATATAGTTTAGCCATACTAATTAATGATTGCTCGGTATAAGTGCTTGTCCAGTCATTTAAAATCACATTATAATCATTAACGGCTTCATCCGGCTTATTTAATTTAACCAAGCTTTGCGCCCTTATAAAGCGTGATTGTTTCTCGTATATAGGTTTTGTAGTGAACTTATCAAAGTAAGCGTTTACAGCAGATATGGTGCCTTGCCAGTCGCCTCTTAAATAAAGATTATTGGCAGCAGTGAACATAATGCTTTCCTGCTCGGCGGTTGAGTAATTACCAATAGGTGTAGTTGCAGCATAAGTAATAAACGTTTGCGCATCTCCCTTATCTGTATAAATTTTTTCAATTTGCTTTAATGCCTGTTTGGCTTCATCGGTTGACGGGTAATCCTTAATTACCTGTTTAAATGATTCAATGGCCACATCATCATTATTGTTGGTGTAATCTATCAGGCCTATAGTAACCAGCGCACGGGGAATATAGCTGCTGCGCGGATATTTTTGTATCATAGCTTGCAGATCAGTTTTTGCTGTTGCCCCGTCATTCTTTAAAAAATAAGTGTAGGCTATCTCAAAATCGGCGTCATCAGCATAGTCTGAGTTAGGGAATTGGTTTAATACAGCGTTAAGTGTACTTATTTTGGTATCCAGTGATCCTTGTAAGCCCTGTATCATACCCCGCTGAAACAGCGCGTAATCTTCACCATGAATATGTTGCGCAATAATTTTATTATAATACTCTAAAGCCTTTTCATAACTTTTTAATACAAAGTAACTATCGCCAATACGAGTTACGGCGTCATTTATAGTGTTTTGATCTTTTTCATCACCATCCAAAAACCTTTCAAAGTAGGTAGCCGCTTTTTTGTACTTTTCATCACCAAAAGCCGCGTAGGCCAGCGCGTAATTAGCATAATTGTACACATTGGTTTCTTTGGCTTCGGGCATGGCTAAAAACTTTTCAAAGTTTTCAACAGATTCGCCGTATTTACGTACCTCATACATGGCCTCGGCCATCCAATAAACGGTTAACACTTTTATTCTCGGATCAACCGGATACTTTAGCGAACGAAGAAAAATACCAATACCATTTTCAAAAGCACGTTCATTATAAAATTCCAGTCCACGGTAATAAGTTACTTTTTGGTAAGCGGTACGTGCACTTAAATTTTTGTTGGGGATGGGCTCCAGTATGTCAACCGCTTCTTTATAATTGCGCGAGTTTAGTAATTCCTCGCCCAGCAGAATTTTCATTTCCTCTGTACGCGGGGAACGCGGATAGTTTTTTAAATATAAACGGGTAGTTTCCAGCGCTTGTGTATTAAAATCGAGCTCGTAGGATAGCTTTGAATATTCATACAAAGCGTCCTCCTGTAACTGAGGGTCAAACGTTAATTTTGATGCTACTGAAAATGCGTTCCGCGCGCTTTGCTTATCGTTCAGTTTTAAAAATACACCGCCCAGTATATAATTACCATTCTGGCTGTATATATCCCTTTGTTCAATCAGTTTTTCCAGTTCAGTGGCGGCTTTAGGATAATTGCCTGTTTTATTATAGGCATAACCCATTTGGTAGCTATCCTGGGTGCTTTGTGTTTTACCCATGTCCTCACTTTCAAAACGGCTATAGTATTTTACAGCGTTGGCATAATCGGCTTTAGCAAAATAAGATGCGCCAATTATGCGCAGCATCTCTGTTTGGTGCTCCTGGTGGGTAGTATTAATAATGGGGATAGCATAGCTGATCACATCATTATAACGCTTATCTAAAAAGTAAACGGCAGTAATGTAATAAGGATAGCTGTTTTGATATTTTTTTGAGTTTTTAAGCTTTTCGAAGTTCAATAAGGCTAAATGATAGTCCTGGTTAAGGTAAGCGATGTAAGCAAAATAATAGGTAGCGTCATCCATATATGGCGACCGTTTATTTTTTACTTCGCTAAATAGTAATTGGGCGTTTTTATAATCATTTAAAACAAAATAGGCATAACCTTTACGAAACTTATATTCCGTATTTTCACGTCCGTTCAGGTCAGCCGCATTCACTTTATTAAACCATTCCAGTGTTTCTTTATATTTTCCCTTTTTAGAGTAAGATTTTCCTATTTCAAAATAGGCCATTTTAGTTAATGGATTTTCGGGATGTTCCTTAATGAATTTTAAAAACAGGCTCTCGGCATCATCATTGCTCAGTTCCAAAGCGCATAATGCTATGTAATACTGGGCGTTTTCCTGTAATAAAGTTTGTTCTGTTTCAAACTTGGGCTGGTTACTGGTTTTAAGCCTGGAAGATGTTACTGCCCTGAATTGATCTGCTGCAGCTGCATATTTTTCTTTATCCAACAGATCCATTGCCGTATGGTAAGTACGGTAGATTTGGAAAGAAGGACTTTGCTGTGCATATACAGGAATGACAAAAAATATGGAAACAGATAAGAGGATGTATTTAATTTTGATCATAAAACGCGTGCAAATGAATGCTAAATTAGCTAAACGCAAAAATGTAATTCACATTAGTAATTAACAAATGTGGATAACAAGTTTTTTAACGAAAGTAAGATATTTGATGGTATTGATGTGGAAAACTTTCACGAATGTTTAATTGGTAAGCGGAGCTCATTGATATTTTTAAGACGGCAAAAATAATAGTCTTTTGGTTAAAAACTACTTGCCTTGCCTAAGCTGCTAATTGCTTTTGAATACAATTTAACAATTCAGTGATATCAAATGGCTTAGCTATAAAGTCGTCAGGAGCGCCATCTTTATGAAATGGATCACTTATAGTATGGCTCGCAGAAACTAAAATAATGGGTATACTCTGTGTTTCCAGTTTGGCTTTAACATCTTTGCAAAGCTCGCGCCCGTCCATATTACCTAACATAATGTCTAATAAAATTAAATCAGGCATTTGTTCTTTTATCTTATCAAATAAAAAATGTCCGTCTGATAGGGTATCAACTTCATATCCGGAATCTTCCAATATATATTGCAGGACTTCTAAAATGTCCTTGTCATCGTCCACAGCTAATATCCTTTGCATCTCCTTAAAGTAGGTATTGTAATTCTAAATATTCGTTGTAAGGTTATCAATTTTTATACCAGTATTTATTAAAATCGAATTTTTATTATGATAATATCTATTAAAAATACTCAAAAAGCCCTTTTTAATAGTTTTAAAGCATTTTTATTATAGGAATGATAATTATTTATTGCTCTTGTATATTATAATAATTTACTGATATTCAATAATTTAAATTATATGTTTGAAATACTAAACATATAGTTACTAACCACCCGTTTGTTTTAAACTGGTTTTATCAATTGCAATTTTTCACCATTGTACATCTCCGTTTTTCTGAAACCATGTATAATACAAAAGCCGGTATAGTTTTTACTATGCCGGCTTTTGTATGGTTTAAATTATATATAATTAATAATCTGAATTTCCTTTATTATTCCCTCTGTCTCTATAGCTTCCACCACTTCCTTTATCCCTATCTCTGTAATTACCGCCACCGCTGTTTCCTTTGTCTTTATCTCTATAGTTGCCGCCGCCTCCGCGTTGAAAGCCGCCGCCGCCACCGCTGTTGCCACCACGGAAACCGCCGCTATTACCACCACGGAAACCACCACCGCCGCCACCTGTTCTTTCAGCCCTTTCTTTTGCCTGGCTTACAGCTATTGGTTTATCCAAAATCTGTTTTTCATCCAGGTTAGTGATCGCATTAGTTGCTTCATCGTCATTAGGCATTTCAACAAAAGCATAACACTTGCTTCTGCCGGTTTCGCGGTCCATAATTAAATTAACAGAACTTACTTCGCCATACGTAGCAAATAATTCTGCAATATCAGCCTCTTGGTATTGATAGGGAAGCTTGGCTATAAAAATTTTCATTGATAATTATTGTTAAATTAAAACAATAGTAAGCATTATAATTATAAAATGTTTACAGTAATTAAATAATTTATAAGTTTTATTTAAAAAAGTTTCCAGGTAAAGTAATATCGGCTATTTTTTATGAAATTAGGACATTATAAACCGTAATCTCCAATAAATCAGGAGTAAAAAAATTATATCAGGTTGTTTACTTTTTCCACTAACTCATTCAAATCAAAGGGTTTATTAATGACGGCATCACATCCATAAGCAAATATATCTTCCTTGTGATTAATATAGGCAGAAAAAATAATTACAGGTGTATTACCATATTTAGGGTGCGATTTAATTTGGCGGCAAAGTTCTCCGCCGTTGGTGCCGGCAATACGGTAATCTAATATAACCAGGTCTGGATTAAAGCTTTCAACCATCGGAATCACATCAGAACTTACACCAGTGATTTTAACATCAAACTGCTCGTAAATCAAAGTTTCCTGCACAATATCCAGTATATCCTGGTTATCGTCTAAAATTAAAATCCGCTTTGACATAAATTAGGTAAAAACGTTAAAAGAGATGGTTAAAATATTAATTAATATGTACTACTAAGGTAACAAGTTAACAAATGTAATGTATTATATTTTAAATATTATTTAGATTTTTAAATTAGTAATTAATAAATCAATAGATACTTGGGCCATTCCAATTGCAGGCAGTTCAAGATACCTGGTAGGTAATAAATAAAAGGATATAAATAAAAATCTGATCATTACTGTTTGGTAACACTGTATAAAATAGTACCTGTAATATTATAAAAGCCTCCAGGTATATACCAGAAGGCTTTAAAAAAACTATATAAATTCTTTTAGAAAATTACTTACGTTTGTAAACGTAGGCATTAGGGTAATGATGATGCTTGCGATAATAAGCTTCGCGATAAGCAATGCGACGTTGCTTTTCAGCATGTTTGCGATGCTCATTACCAATTATATAACCGCCACCTGCGCCAATGGCACCCCCAATTAAAGCTCCGCCAACACCATGGCCTACCAAGCCTCCAACTACAGCGCCGCCTGCGCCGCCAATTATGGCTCCCTGGCCCTGTGAACTTATCTTTTTATGCTGAGCTTGTGCAAAATTGCCCGTAAATAGTAACAGGGCTATAATTATACCGGTATATGCAATTAACTTTTTCATGAAATTATTTTTTTGAGTTATTATATATTAATATATTATCAAATAATAAGCCAAACTTAAATGGATTAGAGTTACCCATAAGTATAAGGGATGCAACAATTTAATCTTTTATAATTGTTGCATTATTGTTAATAAGCGTATGTTTTTGTAGGCATTTTAAAGTAGCCAGGTAAATAAATTAATTGATTTATAGGGATGGTTTTGCAGCAAAAAACGATCTTTGCGCCGTATTTAACTTATGACCAAACAACGCTATTTTTTCACCGTTCTTTTGTTGGGAGCACTTACCGCGCTGGGCCCATTCTCCATTGATATGTATCTGCCCGGTTTCCCTGCCATTGCCCGGTCATTTCACACCACTACGGCACAGGTTTCTTTATCATTATCCAGCTTTTTTGTTGGTATATCTATCGGGCAGCTATTATACGGCCCGCTGCTGGACAGGTTTGGCCGGAAAAAACCTTTATATGCAGGTTTGGTGCTTTATATCATTGCCTCAATCGGATGTTTCTTTTCAACTTCCATCGAAGCCTTAATCTTGCTCAGGTTTATACAGGCTGTGGGTAGCTGCTCGGCTGGTGTAGCCTCAATGGCCATGGTAAGGGATATTTTTCCCTTAAAAGAGAACGCTAAAATATTTGCGTTCTTAATACTTATACTGGGCGCTTCACCTATGATTGCGCCAACAGTTGGCGGTTATGTTACCGCCGCTTTTGGCTGGCACCTCATCTTTGTTATCCTCACCGGGTTAGCTGTGTTAATATTAATAGCTGTAATATTTGGCTTGCCCGAAAGCTATAAACCTAATCCCTCATTTTCATTAAAGCCCAGGCCCATCATTACCAATTTTTTAACAGTGCTTAAAGAGCCGCAATTTTATACGTATGCCTTTACCGGTGCTTTTGCCTTTGCCGGGCTTTTTGTTTATGTTTCCGGTTCGCCGCTGGTTTTTATGGAGGTTTTTAAAGTTAGTGCTAAAACCTACGGTTGGATATTTGCCGGACTATCTATTGGTTTTATCGGGTCGAGCCAGGTAAACAATTTATTGACCAAAAGATTTAAAAGTGAGCAAATTGTTTTTTTTGCATTAATTATTCAGGTAATAACTACATTGGTATTTGTAGTTGGCGCAATATATGGATGGTTTGGTTTGGCAGGTACCATTTGTATGATATTTATTATGTTATGCTGTGTAGGTACTACTAACCCCAATGCTTCGGCGCTTTCGCTGGCACCGTTTTCAAAAAATGCGGGTTCCGCGTCAGCTTTAATGGGCGCTTTACAACTGGGGCTTGGGGCGCTGGCTTCGCTTAGTGTAAGTTTTTTCAACAGTAGCAGCGCCATACCAATGGCGGGTATTATGGCAGGGTCTTCGTTAATTGCTTTAATGATATTGCTATTAGGAAGACAAAGGATTACAGCCGCTGTAGAAAGCTCGGGCGAAGTAGTTTTGGGCCATTGAGGTTAACTGAAAGTAGTGCAGCAGTCTATGCTAAAAGATCTTTTAAATTGAACTATTTATACTGCATTTTTCTTAAATTGCATTAAATTGAATGTAATGCCATTACCCAAACAGGAATCATCTGAACAAGAAACACAAACGATAATT